>DATCTP010000035.1:0-3740 GCA_036567885.1 Anaerolineales bacterium
GCAAAGAGGATATATATATTATTTTTCTCAACCCAAACTATCCAAAACCCGCGAGGCAAGGGTTGAAAAATGCATTGACCGAATCCTCGATGGAATGGGATTAAATGATTAGTACACTTCATGCTTTGGCCGCGAAAAGAAATACGCCATCATGTTCAGAAGAATCATCATCGCGGATGAAGGGCAGGGAAATCCTCGCGGGCGCCCGTTGTGGAGGTGAAACAAATAAAAAATACCGATTTCTAATCGGTATTTGTGCGTCCCCGGTGGGATTCGAACCCACAACCTACTGATTCGAAGTCAGGCACTCTATCCGTTGAGCTACGGGGACCTAATCAGGATTATACACGAAGTATGAATTGCAAGGTAGAATCATGCCATTCACTTTATAGGATAATCTATGGAAATCAAGTCATTCGGCGAGCATCTCATCAATAATCTTGAAAAAGTCATCGTCGGCAAGCGCGATGCATTGGAATTGATCGTAGTCGGATTATTATGCCAGGGGCATATTCTCATCGAAGATGTGCCCGGTGTTGGCAAGACGATGATGGCGCGCAGTTTGGCGCGTTCGCTGGCTTGCACATTCAGCCGCATCCAGTTCACGCCCGATATGCTTCCCAGCGACGTGACCGGTATTTCCATTTACAACCAGCAGAAAAAGAAATTTGAATTCCGTGCCGGTCCGATCATCGGTCAGATCATTCTTGCCGATGAGATCAACCGCGCCACGCCCAAGACGCAAGCCGCGTTGCTCGAAGCGATGGAAGAACATCAAGTCACAGTGGATGGCGTGACGCATATTTTGCCTCGTCCCTTCATGGTGCTTGCCACACAAAATCCCATCGAATACGAAGGCACGTTCCCGCTTCCCGAAGCGCAACTGGATCGCTTCCTCCTGCGCGTCCGCCTTGGGTATCCCGAACTATCAGACGAAATAAAAATTCTCGATGGACAGCAGTTCCAGCATCCGATTGAAACGCTCAAAGCCGTGGTCAAAGCGGAGGAGGTGTTGGATGCGGCGGAGACGATCAAAGGCATTTATCTTTCTCCAGCCGCCAAGCGCT
This sequence comes from Anaerolineales bacterium, assembly GCA_036567885.1. Classification (GTDB taxonomy): domain Bacteria; phylum Chloroflexota; class Anaerolineae; order Anaerolineales; family Villigracilaceae; genus Fen-1038. Next base: position 1,068 of record DATCTP010000035.1, read on the forward strand.
ACATTACCGACCTGACACGGCGCACGCGTCAATCGAGCGATATCTACCTCGGAGCGAGTCCGCGCGGCACCTTGGGCTTGGCGCGTGCCTGTCAGGCATATGCCGCCTTGCAGGGCCGCGACTATGTTTTGCCGGACGATGTAAAGGATTTGGCGGTTCCGGTTTTGACGCATCGCGTGATCGTCAGCCCCGAAGCGCGTCTGCGCGAACTCGGCGCTGACCACATCATTCAAGATATTATTCATAGCCTGCCGGTGCCGGGTGGAAGTTTTCAATCGCCTTCATTAGATGCCAGCCCTGCTAAAAAATCAAAATGAATAATCAGCATGTCATTGCGAGGAGCCGCATGTGTTCTTGTAGGGGCGCAACATGTTGCGCCCAAGCGGCGACGAAGCACTATGCTCTTTAGATTGAAATGAATCCCGGACGCATTCTAATCGCACTTATGATTCTTGGCGGCTTGATCGGCTCGTTGGCAGGCGGGCCATCTTTCTATTCCCATATGCTCTATTTAGGACTGTTATTATTATTCGGCGCGTGGTTATGGACTTTTTTGCTCGCCCGCTCATTCCGCATCGAACGGTTTTCGGATGCGCGGCGCGGCAGTGTCGGGGATGTGTTCAAGGAACGCTTCGACATTTTCAATGGAAGCCGCCTGCCCGCCTTGTGGCTCGAAATAAAAAATGCCACACCGATCTCTACCACCGGTTCGCGCCTGGTGACCATGCTCCGAGGATGTCAAAAGCAATCGTATGCAGTCCGTATGTGGCTCACACGGCGCGGCAGTTTCCCGCTTGGACCAACTATCATCGTGATGTCCGATCCGCTGGGATTGTTTCGCGTCGAAAAGAAATTCGAGGCGTCCAAAATCGTGACTGTGCTTCCGATGGTCTTCCCCATTCAAACTTTTCTTTCGCCTCCCGGTTTACTGCCGGGCGGACAAGTGACCCGCCGCAAGTCAACCGACATCACGCCTCACGCTTCCGGCGTGCGCGAATACAACTCCGGCGATCCGATGAAGCGTATCCATTGGCCCACCTCCATTCGACGCGGTCAGTTGATGGTGAAAGAATTCGATCAAGATCCGCAAGCCGAAGTCTGGCTCTTTCTCGATACGCAATACAGCGCACAGGCATCCAAGCCGCATGATGAAACTCCCGAAGTGCCGGTTGAAGATTTATTGTTCATGCGCCGTCCGAAGTTTACGTTGCCGCCGTCCACATTGGAATATGGCATCACCATCACGGCTTCGTTGGCGCATTATTTCATTCAACAAAAACGTTCGGTTGGCTTTGTCGCCGCCGACCGCGCCTACACAACGATTCCCGCCGAGCATAACGAGCGGCATGAAAATAAAATTCTCGAAACGCTGGCTTTTCTCGAAGGCAAAGGCAACATGTCCATCGCGGCGCTGGTTGGCGCGCAAGCGCGGCATTTGCCATCCGGCTCGAGCGTGATTCTCATCACGCCCACCATTCGAGATGAATTGTTGATTGCGGTCGATACGATCCAGCTCCGCAATTTGCATCCGGTTGTGATTCTGCTCAACGCCGAATCGTTTGGTGGACGCTCAGGCAATGATAAACTTGGGACGCAATTGATGGAACGCGGCGCGCCGGTCTGTCTCGTGAATTGCGATTCGGATTTGGCAAAAACTTTCTCCAACTTTTCAAACGAACATATTTCAAAGGATATCATCACATGGCAAAGACCGAAGTTGTCACACTTGATTTAGATTTTCAAGGCAAGACGCAAGCCATTGCGTCGTATCTGATCAAACATTCAACAGGCGTGGTGTTGATCGAATGCGGACCCGGCTCGACTCTTTCCGCCCTGCAAGCGGCACTCAAAACACATGGCTTTTCCGTATCTGACGTTACTCACGTTCTGCTGACGCATATTCACCTCGATCATGCCGGTTCAGCGGGATGGTGGGCGCGGCAAGGCGCGCAGATATATGTTCATCCGGTGGGCGCGCCGCATCTATTGAATCCCGAAAAACTTTTAGCGAGCGCGACGCGCATCTATGGCGATCAAATGGAAACGCTGTGGGGTGAGTTCCTGCCTGTGCCGGAGAGTCAACTCAACGTCGCGAACGATGCGGAAGAGATCGTCATCGGCAATTTACACTTCATGCCAATCAACACGCCGGGACATGCAGAGCATCATTATGCGTATCTATTCGAAGATATTTGTTTCACCGGAGATGTGGGCGGAGTACGGATTCCGGGTTATCCATATTTGCGCGTGCCGATGCCGCCGCCCGAATTGCATATGAGCAAATGGCGTGACTCATTGAAGCGTTTGCGAAAAGAAAAATTCAATCGCATCGCGCCGACCCATTTTGGAATCTTCGATGATCCCAAATGGCAATTGGATGAAGTCGAAAAGGAATTGAATGCCGCGGAGAAATGGCTGGAAGCCGTGATGCCGGCCGAGCCGTCGGTGGAAGAATTGCGCCAGAAATTTACAGATTGGATGAATGAGCAGGGACGCGCACAAGGCTTGAGCGCCGAGGCGGTGAAGGCGTATGAGTTGGCGAACCCGCTTGGCATGAGCGCGGATGGATTGTTGAGATACTGGAAGAAAGTGAAGATGGCAGGATAATAAGTTTTCGATTGTTGATGGCTATTTATTTATTTGATTATAAATCGCGCAAAAATGTAGGTGCGG
>DATCTP010000036.1:0-3784 GCA_036567885.1 Anaerolineales bacterium
GAGGTATGTTGCTGATGTTCAATCCCGCCAGCACTTTTGCTGGCAAGTCTCTCTTTTTCCCGACACCCAGCAGATCTTTATGGCAAATCTTTTTTCATCGCTTTTCACGTTTCCGCTTATGATTGCACAACCGTTACGCTAACCCACTAAAAGCAACGAAATCCCCTGTTGCAGGGGATTTCGTTTTAATGTCCGTTTAATCGGAGTAAAAGGTCATAATTTAGCCATGACCTCTATCACTTGTTCACTCTTCCCAAACAAAATAAAATCTTATTATAGGTAAGTATTATCTGTTTTCCTTGAAAGAAGGTTTTTATGCAAATCACTCGCCAAGCCGACTATGCCGTCCGCGCCGTTCTTTATCTGGCTCGCCAAGAAAATTCAGAACGCGCCGCCACCAGCCTCATTGCGGAAGAACAACGAATCCCGCCGTCATTTCTGGCGAAGATCATTTCGCAGTTATCCATTGCCGGGTTACTCCACACCTCACGCGGCGCACGCGGTGGTGTGACACTGGCGCGCGAACCGAAGGACATCACTCTGCTGGAAGTAGTGGAAGCCATTGACGGTCCAATCCAATTAAACGAATGTGTTGGCAATGAAAGTAACTGCTCCTTTGGCGGCAAATGCCCCCTACATTCGGTCTGGTGCGAGGCGCAGGATAAGTTGGTCACGCAATTAAAAGGCACCAACTTCGCAGACCTGATAGTGCAATCCGCATAGAAAATTACGAGAACCAATCCTTATGCCTCTCGGCGTATAATAGCTGAGAGGCATTTTTATTTTCAAAGGAGACTCTGATGTCCGGTTCTCGCACCGTCCGCGCCCCACGCGGCACACAACTCACCTGTAAGTCGTGGCTGACCGAAGCCCCGTATCGCATGATCCAAAATAATCTCGATCCTGAAGTGGCGGAACGTCCGCAGGATCTCGTCGTCTACGGCGGGCGCGGACAAGCCGCGCGCAACTGGGAATGCTTCGATGCGATTCTTGATTCGCTGAAGAATCTCGAAGACGATGAAACGTTGTTGGTGCAATCCGGCAAACCGGTTGCGATTTTCAAATCACACAAGGATGCGCCGCGCGTGCTCATTGCAAATTCCAATCTCGTGCCGCATTGGGCCACCTGGGAACACTTCGATGAACTCGCCGCAAAAGGCTTGATGATGTACGGTCAGATGACAGCGGGTTCATGGATTTACATCGGCACACAGGGAATTTTGCAGGGCACTTATGAAACGTTCGGCGCGCTAGCAAGACTGCGCGGCTGGAATTCACTCAAGGGAAAATTTGTTTTAACGGCGGGTCTCGGCGGCATGGGCGGCGCGCAGCCGCTTGCCATCACCATGAATGAAGGCGTGGGTCTCATCGTCGAGGTGGATCGAGAACGCGCCGAACGCCGACATGCCATCGGTTATGTGGATACCGTCGTGGATAACCTCGAAGAAGCGATGACGCTCGTCGAGGAAAATAAAGCCGCGGGCAAACCGATTTCCATCGGCTTGATCGGAAACGCGGCAGATATTCATAACGAGTTGGTGATACGCGGCGTGGTTCCGGATGTAGTCACCGATCAAACGTCGGCGCATGAAGCGTTGATGTACGTTCCCTCCGGACTATCAGTGGAAGCCGCTAACGAACTACGCAAGTCCAACCCTGACGAATATAAAAAACGCGCTATGGCTTCGATGGCAAAACATGTTCAAGCGATGCTCGACTTCAAACGCCGCGGCGCGGAAGTGTTCGATTATGGCAACAACATTCGCCAGCAAGCTTACAACTATGGCGTGACCGATGCGTTTGAGTTTCCAGGGTTTGTTCCGGCATATATTCGTCCATTGTTTTGCGAAGGCAAGGGACCTTTCCGCTGGGTGGCATTATCTGGCGACAAGGAAGATATTTACAGAACCGATGAAGCAGTGATGGAACTTTTTCCTCACGATGAACATTTGCATCGCTGGATGAAAATGGCGCGCGAAAAAGTTCCCTTCCAAGGATTGCCGGCGCGCATTTGCTGGCTTGGCTACGGCGAACGCGTCAAAGCCGGACTCAAATTCAATGAAATGGTGGCAAAAGGAATCCTCAAAGCGCCGATTGTGATCGGACGCGATCACCTCGACGCGGGATCAGTTGCTTCGCCGAACCGCGAGACCGAAGCGATGAAAGACGGCACGGATGCAGTTTCCGATTGGCCCATCCTAAATGCGTTGATCAATGCCATCGGCGGCGCAACCTGGGTTTCGTTCCATCATGGCGGCGGAGTCGGAATTGGTTACAGCCAGCACGCGGGTCAAGTCATTGTCGCGGATGGAACGCCGGAAGCCGCGGTCCGATTGGAGCGAGTCCTTACCACGGATCCCGGCATGGGCGTGGTCCGACACGCCGATGCGGGTTACGAGATCGCCATCGAAGCCGCAAAGAAACACGGCATCAAAATTCCGATGCTCAAATAATATCCGAATGGACTATTGATTTTGCCGTGTTACCAAGATAGGATAAGTCTTCCCTAAAAGGAGGAACCATGAAAAACTATCGAACGATTCTCTTGATTGGGTGCGTTCTGCTGTTAATGGCATGCAACTTCCCGCTCGTTGCGCAAGTGGGACAAACTCCTGCGCCAACCAGCAATGTACCGACAAGCGCATCGACTCCGACTTCGGCATTTCCGGCTTCTTCGACACTTACTCCATCGCCGACTCTTTCGCCTACTCCCGGCGCGCCGCAATTGACTCCAAAATCATCCGTAGTCAATTGCCGCTCGGGTCCCGATGTCGCGTACGCTTCATTGGATACCATTAATTCAGGACAAACCGCAGTGATCGCTGGAAAGAACGAAAACAGCACATGGTGGTATGTTCATGACCCAAATAATTCAAGTGTGTTCTGTTGGGTATCCGCCAGCGTATCTACTGTTTCCGGAAATTTAAGCAACCTGCCGGTCATTCCGGCTCCAACCGCGATCGTGACGAACGTGACGGTGGGCGCGTCCGTCAGCTTCAGCATGTGCGGCGGGCCCAATCCCGTTACTTTCAGCGGAACGATCACAACCAATGGCGCGGCTAAAGTTTCATTCCAATGGGAAATCCGCGGCGCAAAATCCAACACAACTTCGCCCGAGACGATCACGTTCAAGACGGCTGAAACAAAGAACGCTCCCAACCCCGGAACGTATAGCGCGGACTGCGGAAATTATTCCATCAGCCTGCATGTACTGAGTCCGAACGATATTTCTGCAAAACAGAATTTCAAAATTGGGCCATAACTTAATTCTACGACAAGAAACTCAACCAGTACTTTAGTAAGGCTTGAATACCAAAGCGCCTGAGATTATATTTGCCTCATCGCCAAACAAACGAGAGGAGCAAATATGTTTAATTTCGGAAAAAACAAAGATGACATGAACGACCCCCAGAAGGCATTGGATCACGGCAAAAAGACGCTGAACAGCGGCTTGACCGGAGGATTGACTAAAGCCTTTATGGGCAAAGATTTTGTTGACAAGATGAACGGTGCGATGGATCGAGGTCAAGCCGCCTTGGATATGCAAAAGTCTGGCGCATGGATCGCGCAAGCTGGAATGGATGCGACTGCCGATGTGCTTGCGATTCAAGACACCGGCACGGAAATTAATTCAAATCCGGTGGTGATGTTACAGTTAAAGGTTCAACCTGTGATGGGAGCAGAATTCACAACCACCGCGCAAACCATGGTTTCCAAGATCGCCATCCCGCGCGTCGGCGACAAAATCAAGATCAAATACAACCCTGCCAATCCTTCACAAATT
>DATCTP010000037.1:0-5555 GCA_036567885.1 Anaerolineales bacterium
ACGGTGGATACGTTCGGCATTATGTTTATGTATCTGGCGACGTATTTGGCCGTGGAGATTGTCGTTCGCCAGGGACCGACTTTCGATCCTCAATATTTGATGTTCGGGAATCGAACAGCGAACATCGAATCCCGAATTACAAATATCGCTTTGCGCTTTGTCAAAGACCCGTTTTTTCTTCTCAGTCTGGGTTTCGGCCTTTTGCTCGGAATAGCGGCCGCCTCCAAGCTCGATGCGGCTCCGCTCGCGATTCTTTTGCCCGGCGCGTTCATCCTGCGTTATTTCATCATTGACCGTAAATCCATGGACGATGATAGCGCCCACCGTTTACTGTCCATGGATTATTGGACGCTGATCATTCTTTACTTGATTGTGGGCGCGGCGGCTTCGATCCTTTCATTCCGCGTCTTCATGCCGTATGCATTTCACGGACTCGATTTGAACCCGGCGTGGATTGCCAATATCAAGGAATTGATCAATCAATCCAGCGGGGATGCGGATGTGCCGTTCGCTTTGCAATGGGCGCGGCGCACGCATCTCTACTCGTTCGACAACCTGACCGTTTGGGGTCTCGGTTTGCCGCTGGGCATTCTAGCGTGGATCGGTTTCGCTGCGATGCTATGGCGAATCGTCAAAGGCGAATTGCGCCATCTGCTGCTGTGGGGCTGGACCGCAATTTTCTTCACGTGGCAATCCATGGCGTTCAACCCGACCATGCGTTATCAACTGCCGATCTATCCGTTATTATCCATGATGGCGGCATGGTTCGTGATCTATTTATGGGATCAGGCGCGGACGATGGATCGTCGTTCATGGCGGCTGATTCTTCGGGTAGCTTCGGCGGTGATCGGCGCGGCGGTTCTGATCCTGACGTTGGCTTGGGCATACGCCTTTACGCGAATCTACACCCGACCCGTGACGCGCGTCGCCGCGACCGCTTGGATTTATCAGAACGTTCCGAGTTCCATCAACTTACACATCCTTACCTCGGATGGCACAGTTTATCAACAACCATTGCCGTTTCCCTCCGGCGGTTTGATTCAATCCACTTCATCGTATATCTTTCCGTTCACCGCCAATGCCAGCGGCACCTTAAGCGAAGTGTATTTCCCGCATATCGAAGCGCTGATTCCTTCAACCGCACAGCCTTCCACTTCAACTTCGGGTCCATCCGCGACACAAACAATTACATCGAATCCGGTTCAGCCGGGTTGGGCGCCGGATGCGAATCCCGTCTCCGCCCAGACTTTCAGTTTGGACCTCGCCCTCAAACCGGATGCCACGCCGGATCAATATCTTGCCACTTCGTCATTCACTTCCGATTTTGCCGCCCCAGCCAGCAACCCGCGCGGCAAGAGTTATACGTTCCCGCTTAACCATCCGATCACGGTGACGAGCGGACAAACCTATTACATGCGCTTCGATACCACCGGCGTAGTGACCTTGGTCGGCGCCGCGCCGATCAACGAATCGGATTGGGACGACGGCTTGCCTCTTCGTTTGGGCAACTATGACGGCTTCGGAGGACTCTATCAGGGCGGACTCAATCTGCAGGTTTATTGGGACGATAACGCTGATAAGTTGGCGCGCTTTGTCAACACCTTGACTCAAGGCGATTATATTTTCATGTCGTCCAACCGTCAGTGGGCATCCATCACGCGCGTCCCCGAACGGTATCCGTTGACCACCGCGTATTACCGCGCCTTGATCGGTTGTCCGCCCGACAAAGATATCATCTGGTGCTATAACGTTGCCACGCCCGGCATGTTCCAGGGACAACTCGGTTATAAGTTGGTTCAGGTTTTTGAATCCTTCCCGACGATTTCGATTCCCGGCATTGGAACATGGCAAGCCAATGACCAGTTCGCGGAAGAAGCGTTTACCGTTTACGATCATCCGAAAGTATTGATCTTCCAAAAAACTGCGGATTTCGACCCGGCAAAAGTCGAGGCTCTGCTCGGCTCGGTGGATTTAACGAACGTCATTCATCTCACGCCCAAACAGGCGAGCAGTTACAAAAGCCTGATGCTTCCCGCGGATACGCTGGCTCAACAGCAAGCCGGTGGAACGTGGTCGCAGTTATTCAATTACGATTGGATTCAGAATCGGTATCCGGTCCTTGGTTTGATCCTTTGGTATTTATTCATCTTCGTGCTTGGGTTGCTTACATATCCGATTGTGCGGTTGGCGCTGCCGGGATTGGGCGATAAAGGGTATCCGCTTTCGCGCGCACTGGGATTGATTCTATTCGGGTTCGCGTGTTGGATCAGCGGATCGCTCGGCGTGCCGGTGACGCGATTAACCATCGGCGTGATCTTTATTCTTTTAGCGGTGGCAGGCCTCAGTCTCGGTTGGTTGCAAAGGGATGAACTCCGCGAAGAATGGAAGTCGAAGAAAAAATATTTCCTGATGATCGAAGGGCTGTTCCTCGCCTTCTTCCTCTTCGATTTGCTCATCCGCATCGGCAATCCCGATTTGTGGCATCCGGCAAAAGGCGGCGAACGCCCGATGGATTTCTCGTATCTCAATGCGGTCATCAAAAGTACCAGCTTCCCGCCGTATGATCCGTGGTTCGCAGGCGGTTACATCAACTATTATTATTACGGATTTGTGCTGGTGGGCATGCCGGTGAAATTGCTGGGCATCGTACCGACGCTTGCATACAATTTTATTTTGCCGACGTTGTTCTCGCTGGTGGCAATGGGCGCATTTTGCATCGCCTGGAATTTGGTGGACGGCAATCGAAAATCGGGAATGGAGAATGAGCGCGAATCCCGAAAAACAATTTTCGATTATCGTTTCATCGCCGGTTTGATGGCCGCGCTGCTGATGGTTGTGCTTGGAAATCTCGGCACGATCCGCATGTTATATCAAGGCTTCGAGATCATGGCGGCGCCCGGCGGCAGGATTGCCAACGCCAGCATTCCTCAACGGATCGTTTGGGCGGCGGAAGGATTGGGCAAAGCGGTGATGGGCCAGCCGCTTCCGTATGGACGCGGCGATTGGTATTGGGATCCCAGCCGCGTCATCCCGCCCGGACCCGGCAACGAGATCACCGAGTTCCCATTCTTTACTTTCCTTTATAGCGATCTTCACGCACATATGATGGTCATACCCATTGCATTGTTCGTGGTGGCGTGGGCATTATCTATTGTGTTGGCGCGTGCCCGCTGGAAAAATAAATTTACCGCGGCCTTGAGTTTCCTGATCGGCGGCTTGGCGATTGGTGCGTTATATCCAACGAATCTTTCGGACATTTATACGTATCTTCCGCTGGCATTGGTCTCGCTGGTTTATGCGATTTGGAATTACGCCGATATTGTCCATGTGCGCTGGTTGATTGAAATTCCAAAGGTGTATAAAAAGTTGGCATTGACTTTTGGTGCCTGCATTTTATTGGTTCTGCTTTCATATGGATTGTATGAACCGTATCGCGCCGCGTACAGTCAGGGATACTCATGGGTGGATTCATGGACCGCATCGGAAACGCCGATTTGGTCTTATTTCACGCATTGGGGTGTGTTCCTGTTCCTCATCACCGTGTGGCTGGCATGGGAGACTCGTCAGTGGATGGCAGAGACGCCGGTTTCGGCGTTAAATAAACTCCGCCGCTATCAGGTTCTGATCGAAGCGGATATTGCCATCTTCCTGATGATTCTGCTTTATCTGGCTTATCGCAAAGTGGAAATTGGCTGGGTGGCGCTGCCGCTGGCAGTGTGGGCGGGCATTTTGCTTTTGCGTCCCAACTTGCCGGATGTGAAACGAGTCGTTCTGTTTTGGATCGGCACGGCGTTGATGATCACGATCATGGTCGAACTGGTTGCGGTGCGCGGCGATATCGGCCGCATGAACACCATCTTCAAGTTCTATCTTCAAGCGTGGTTACTGCTGGCGGTTTCAGCGGGTGCGGCGTTCGTGTGGATTGTGCAGGACCTTTATCAATGGCATCCCGGTTGGCGCAATTTCTTCCAAGTCGGAACATCCTTGTTCTTGGCTGGCGCGTTCGCATTCACGTTGACCGCGACCTTCGATAAAATCTCCGACCGCATGGCTCCGAACGTGCCGCTTACGCTCGATAGCATTACCTACATGAAGTACGCGCAATACGCTGATTTCGGCGTGACGATGGATTTGGTATATGATTACCAAGCCATCCGCTGGATGCAGGATAATGTGCAAGGCTCGCCGACCATCGTCGAAGCCAATTGCCCGGAATATCGCTGGTGCACGCGCTTCACCATTTACACCGGTTTGCCCGGAGTGGTTGGATGGAACTGGCATCAACGCCAACAGCGCACGCTCACGCCGCAGCTTGTCGAACAACGCGTCAGCGAGATCGACACGTTCTATACGACAGTTGATATTCAATCGGCGCTCGACTTCCTGAAAAAATATAATGTCAAATATATTATTGTCGGACAGTTGGAGCGCGCTGAATATGCCGGCCCGGGACTCGATAAATTCGAATCGCAAAACGGAACGCTTTGGCATTCGGTGTATCGCGAAGGCAGCACGGTAATCTATCAGGTCAATCCATGAGCGAGATGATTTTTCACATCACATTGCGTGAAGCGTGGAATGCCGCGCAAAAGCAAGGTCAATACACTGCACCGAGTTTGACGAGCGATGGTTTTATTCATGGTTCGACGCGCGCGCAGGTGTTACCGGTCGCCGAGAAATTTTATAAAGGACAAGACGGATTGATTCTTCTGGTTATTGATCCAACGCGTCTTTCATCCCGCTTGAAGTGGGAAGCGCCATTCGACGGCGCACCTCCGGCAGGAGTTTCGGCAGGCGAAGCGTTCCCACATATTTATGGGCCGATCAACCTGGACGCGGTAGTTCAAGTGCTTAATCTTGAATCCACTGCCGATGGAAAATTTGTTTTGCCAACGATTCCGTGAATAAGGAAATAACGTGAGCTCCATTCTTGCCTTTGTTTCGTGGTATCTCATCATCACGCTGTTGGGCTGGCTGACTTTCCCGCTGGTGCATTTTCTTTTCCCCGCGCTGGCGGACCGCGGCTACAGTCTTTCGCGCGTGGCGGGGCTTTTGATTTGGAGTTACGTCTTCTGGATATTCACATCGTTTGGCTTGACGCAAAATAATATTGGCGGAATTTTATTTGCCCTGATTGTTTTGATCGGTTTGAGCGCATGGGCGTTATCGAATATTGAACATCGAATCTCGACTATCGTATCGTGGTTGAAATCCAACCTGCGACTTGTTATCACCGTCGAAGTTTTATTTCTAATTGCGTTTGCTTTTCTTGCGTTCCTGCGCGCTGGTAATCCCGAACTCGATGGCACCGAACGCCCGATGGAGTTGATGTTCATCAATGCCATTCTGCGCTCGCCGACGTTTCCGCCGCACGACTCGTGGCTTTCCGGTTACGCCATCTCGTATTATTACTTCGGTTATGTGATGACCGCCATGCTCGCAAAACTTGCGGGACTCACCGGCAGTGTGGCGCACAACTTGATGACCTCGCTGATCTTTGCGTTGGCGGCAATCGGCGCGTATGGAATTCTTTACAATCTTCTTTCGGCAGTCAA
>DATCTP010000038.1:0-5400 GCA_036567885.1 Anaerolineales bacterium
TCCAAAATCATTTGTTTCTTCGCCATTCGCGTTCCAGACTTTCACGCCATCGCTTACGCCCAGTCCATGGCTTACAACCCTGCCCGTGTTGGGTGTTCCGTTCCTGCAATCCGAAGGTACAGCAACGCTCGCATCAGTTTATGCGCAAACCCCAACTGCAACTCCCATTATAGGTTCGTGCGGTTATCCGCGGGATACGCCCATTGGGATAGATCAAAAATTTATTATTCACCGGATTGGGGGCGGGGAAAGCCTGAATGGGTACGAGACGGATTACCATACCTCTGCGGCGGCCATTCTGGCTGTTAATTACAACCTGCGAACCCCAATTCCTTCGAATATCGTGATCGTGATTCCTTTGGATCAAACCGATGTGCAGGGTGTACCCACCTTTGAGACCTACCTGGCAGACGAACCAAACAGTTCCATCGAAGCTCTTTCCGCAAAGCTGGATACAAACCCGCAGGAGTTTGCGCGCTACAACAATCTCCCGCAAGTCTGTACTGCTTTTTCAGGATGGCTGCTCGTTCCAAAACAAGCGCCTACTCCATAGTCGAGACGTTGATCTTATGCCCTCCATCCTTTTTGTGTGTCATGCCAACCAGTTTCGTTCGCCCATAGCCGCGGCGTGTTTTGAGCAGATGTTGATCAAGAATGGCCGCCGTAATGATTGGAAAGTGGATAGCGCTGGAACGTGGACGATTTCCGGTATGCGTGTCCCCGTGGAGGTAGTTCGGGTTGCTTCGACGGTCGGCGTGGATATCAGTTTGCATATTACGCAAGCTGTCCAGTCCCCTCAAATGGATCAGTATGACCTGATTCTGGCTATGGAAAGTGGTCAGAAGGAAGCGTTGCTGGTGGAATTTCCTCATCTGTTGAATCGGGTTCAGCTTCTCTCGGAAGTGGTGGATGGAATCCCCTATGATATTTCAGATCTGCAGATGCCCGATCGCTCCGCGGAAGATATTGCAAGAGAACTATGTGATTTGATCAACCGAGGCTTTGCGAAAATTTGTGAGCGGGCTTCTTCCAAGTCCGGAATGCAGAAATGAAATCTGGCGTGGTCACTCCTGGTTTGGGTGATGAACCGAAAGATGCTCTAAAAGAAATTTTAGAGCATCTTTCGTCTCCCGCGCATCTTGATCATCATCCGTGGACGGAAAGCCGCATGGTGCAGGCCGCGGCGATGAGTTCGACAGGTCTGTCTGAAAAAGGGAAAGGCCAGCAATTGGTGGTTGCGATCATTGATCTTTTCCCGCGTATGCGTCCCGCTACACCACCTCGGCAAGGCAAACGCCTCGATACTCGATGGGGAGAATTTGGAATTCTGGCAGCGCGTTATTTTGCGCCCCTGGTGTATGGGACGCCGACTCCTTCATCTCTTCGGGACGCTTGGGGTTGGATTGACCCAGCTATTCAGTGGTTCGTGTACGGCCGCTCGGATGGCGCGCTCTCTGATTCGGAAAAAGAAAAATATCTCTTGGTCGGAAATGAACCCGAGGTGGCACCTATCAGCACACTAAGTGACTGGCATCGCAACGGTATGAAAAGGTTCGCGGATATCATCCTGAATTGGGAAACGCATCTCCAACAATCTGAATCGGATCACGGGAATGGAGAATCTCATCCTGCCAATTCGTCGCAGCCCACTCGTGGAAAATTGGTAAAACGGATTGTGCTGACAGTTATCGCCAGCCTGCTCCTGCTCTTCTTGATTTTTGCGGGAATCAAAGCGTATCGCATCTACGGCCTCCTGCAGCGGGTGCGAAGCGACATTACGAGTCTGGAACAAAGCTTGCCTTCGACGATGAGTCTGAGCGGCTTAAGACAAGCATCCGCTTCGTTGCCCCGGCTGGATGCGGATCTCACCTCATTGAAAATAGAAGTGCAACCGCTAATAGGGCTGAGTCCGTCTCTACGTTGGGTTCCCACGTATGGCGGCGATCTGTCACAGGCAGGCAATCTCCTGGATTTGGCGCAGCATCTAACCGCTTCGGCTCAGGACGCCAATCAGGCTCTGGGACCGGTGTTAGAATCCACTTCCAGTTCATTGACGAATTCGAACGCTTCAGGGCTGTCTGGTTTGGTGAATCAACTATCCAGCGCACAGCCGTTACTTCAGCAAGCTCAAACTGAATTTCAACAGGCGCGCACGGCGCGGGGACAGTTGGATGTGAAGGTGCTTTCTCCCTCCATTCAGAATCTGATCAACCAAAAATTAGATCCGGGTATGACTTGGATGGGGGATGGGCTCTCGCTCGCGATTTCCCTCCCATCGGTTCTGGGCGCCGGACAGGATGGCCCAAAAACCTATCTGCTTTTGGTTCAAAATGAAGATGAACTGCGGCCTACAGGCGGTTTCATTACAGCAGTTGGCAAGCTGGTCGTGGATCATGGGCATGTGGTTGACCTATCCTTTGAAGACTCGGGTAGTTTGGATAATTGGTCTATGCCTTATCCGATGGCTCCCTGGCAGTTGAACCAATACATGGACAGCCCGGTCTTGATCCTGCGGGATACCAATTGGTTTCCAGATTTCCCGACCTCAGTTTTGTATCTAAAAGAGTTATATGCCTATACTCATCAGAACACGGTGAATGGTGTGATTGCCTTCGATCAGCACATGCTGATTATGTTGCTGCAAACTCTGGGTCCATTGAACGTGTCGGGAGTTCCTTATCCAATTACGGCAGATAATGTAGTGGGCTACATGCGGGCTTCCAAGTCACCTCAAGCTGGAGGGCAACCTCTCTCGCCGGGCGGGGATTACAAGGATTTTATCCGCACCATTGCAAACGCGATCATACAAAAAGTCTTAAGTGATGGTCCCAGCGAGTGGCGCTCCTTGTCGCAGACCTTTCTGCAGGCACTGCAAGAGCGGCATCTTATTTTGCAAATGGATAACCCCGATATGGAGTCCGTGCTGGCACGCCGGAATTGGAATGGGGCTCTATATTCCAACGGCGGCGATTTCCTTACAGTGATCGATACCAATGTGGGTTTCAACAAAACCACGGCTGTGGTTGGGACCAGCCTGGCGTATGATGTGGATTTAACGAATCTTTCCGCGCCAGTCGGGAATCTTGTCGTAAGCCATACCAACCATGCCTCGGCGGATATTCCCTGTGCTCCACGAGGAGGAAGCGTGGATGTCACCGTTGAAGAGTATTATCCGATTGACCGCTGTTATTGGGATTACATGCGAATCTATGCTCCGCTGGGGACAACTCTGATATCTGCTGTACCGCAAAGCATTCCCGCTTCTTGGATGATTTTAAACCAGCCAGTTGCTCCACAGGTGGATGTGCTGAATGAAGGCGAACCAGGCTTGCAGGGGTTTGGCACCATGCTGGTTGTGCCCGGCGGACAGACTATCACAACCACGATGCAGTTTGCACTGCCCGCCGCCCAAATTCTCATGAAAGATGCTGTGGCACACACGCTGACCTACAACCTGACCATACGAAAACAGCCGGGGACGGTCGCTGTTCCGCTTACCTTGCGCATTCATCTACCGAATAATGTTGATATTATATCGGCATCCTCGGGCGGAACTGTTCAGGGCAAGAATCTTTTATTCCAAACGAATCTCAACACGGATGTCAATGTTCAGGTGGTTTTCAGCTCCCCGTGAATCCGGACGAAATCCGTAATACGATTGACTCAAGGTTCTGTTAGTATAAATACATGTAATGCGATAAGGAGAAGATCAATGAATAAATCAATCCGTTTCATAAGCGCGGCCATTCTACTACTTGGCATTCTACTCTTAGCTGGTAATCAGATCGTTGCGGCAGGCAAATTGCCGTGGCAGAATGGTATCGTGGTTCAAAGCCAAAATGCCTCTGCAATGCTGGCTCCTGGCAATCATAAGGGCACCGTTCTGCCCCCACCGGTTGTGGTACCTCCGATATCCGGCACGGGAAATTATTCTGTGGGTGGGGTTTGTACGGTGTTGGTCCAGCAATTAGAATCAGATATTACCTTACACGCCATCCTGTTACCTTTCAACACTCTGCAAGGCAAACCGACAAAAACTACGAGCTACCTTGCGGGAGTTTGTGATCTGAGATATCAACTTTCAGGCAAACCTCTGCCGAGCCTGACAAGTACTCAGGGAAATGTGCAAATTTGCTTTGCTCAGGTGCCCAATACGACTGCACAGATTTATGCTTTTGACGGACAGGTGTGGACGGCTTTAACAACTACTCTGGTAAATGGACTGGAGTGTGCGTCTGCCAGTGAGAGCGGCAAATATGTGCTTGTGACCAATCCATAGTTTTTCTTTATGGCATCAAACAAGCAGCGGAATGAATCAGCCTATGATTCTCCGCTGCTTTTTGTTTAATTCGGATGAAAAATAATCTGTTCCCACTGATTGATCGGATCTCACCGCTTATACTGGCAGGCGGCTTGGCATGCGTTTATCTCGCCACACTTGCGCCAGGTCTGACTTGGGCCAACGATGGCGCCGATGGCGGTGACCTGATCACGGCTGCCGCTACCGGCGGAGTCGCACATCCGACGGGTTATCCGGTTTATTTGATTCTCGCCCGGCTCTTTCAACGAATACCGGTTGGATCGCATGCGTACCGTACAAACTTGCTTTCAGCGTTGGCAATGGTCAGTGCCTCGCTGGTGGTCTACGCTCTTGTGAAGCGCCATTTGGATTCTCAAAAAGGTTTGCAGAACTTCCTCCCGGCCCTCATTTCGGGGTTTGCATTTGGTCTTTCGCCTTTGGCTTGGTCGCAAGCGGTTATTACAGAAGTGTATGCCCTGAATGCATTTTTTGTAGTTATGGTCATATACCTGGCTTCATATCGAGTCCCAGATAAGTGGCGTAGGTACGAGGATGCTGTACTTGGATTAATACTTGGCTTGGGAATTGGCGTTCATGCGACCATCATCTTTTTGATCCCTGTTGTCTTGCTGGTTCGTTTGATCACGGTATCACCGGTTGTTGACGCCAAAAAAACTTTTTGGAAAGGCTGGCAACTGGATTGGGAATCCGCGTTTTGGACTCTTCTTTGGATCATGATCGGTTTGATTCCGTACCTGTTGTTGCCGGTATGGGCTTCATCGCATCCGCCGATTGATTGGGGCGATCCGGTGACTTGGGGACGCGAATGGTGGTTAGTCTCTGGACAGCTTTATCAGGGCTATCTCTTCAGTGCGTCAATGATGGATGCTTGGATTCGCATCCAGCTTTGGGCCGGATTCGTGATCGGCCAATTCGGTCTACTTGGACTTTGTATCGGACTGCTCGGCTTGACTATTTTCTTTTCACCTTCGCGGCTGCTTGTCTTAACTATCTGGGGCGCGTTGGTTTATTCGTTGTTCGCTATTAATTACAGTTCAACAGATTGGTATATTTATTTAATTCCTACCTTCTTATGCGTT
>DATCTP010000039.1:0-2182 GCA_036567885.1 Anaerolineales bacterium
TTTATGCCGGCTATCGGGGATTCCAGGAAAATTACACCTCGACGATTTACTACAACGGCATATATCAGGAATACAAAGTGGTCAAATCCATTATCGTGGACGATGCGAGCAAACAAGGAATGGACATCCACAACATCACCATGCTGGCACGCGATACATGGGACGTTTACGAAGGCACCGGCTTCAAGACCATCATGGTTCCAAACAACGATATCAATACCATCGTCTTCATCGCGCAACATTATGATGCGCGCTACATTCTGCTCCCGGCTTTGCGTCCACAATTGGACAAGATTTACAACAATACCACACCCGATCCGCGTTTTACTTATATTGCATCGCTGCCAAACACAGATATGAAAATTTTTCGGATTAACTTCAGCCCGTAAAATTTCAGGGCTGGTTCATCACCAGCCCTGAAAACTATTATGCTTCCGGCAATTGGTAATTTCTATATTGTTCTCGTAACACCTTCTTATCGAATTTTCCTACGCTCGTTTTGGGCACCGCATCAATGAACACGATGTCATCGGGCAGATACATTTTGTCGAAGCGCGTCCGCAAATGATCGTAGATTTCCGCTTTCGTCAAGTTATCCTTGTAATCAGGTTTCGCTACGACACAAGCCAGGGGCCGTTCCTGCCATTTAGGATGCGGCACCGCAATCACCGCCGCCTCGAGAACTTTCGGGTGCGCCATGATCACATTTTCCAAATCCTGGCTTGAAATCCATTCGCCGCCGCTCTTGACCAAATCCTTGGTGCGGTCCACGATCTGCACAAAACCTTCAGGGTCAATCGTCACCACATCACCGGTGCGGAACCAACCGTCCATGAATGAATCGACACTGCGATCATCGTTGTAATAACTGCTGATGATCCACGGCCCGCGCACCTGCAACTCGCCAAATGCTTTTCCATCCCACGCAATTTCTTTGCCGGAATCGTCCACGGCGCGGATGTCGACACCCGGCACCGGTAATCCCTGCTTGGCACGGATCGCGAAGCGCTCCTCCTCCGGCAAATCCTGCTGATAACTTTTCAGATGGCTGACCGTTCCCAGCGGAGACATTTCAGTCATTCCCCAAGCGTGGACAACGTGGATTCCCTGCTTCTTTTCAAACGCTTCAATCATGGACTGTGGAGCGGCCGCGCCTCCGACGATCATTTCGCGCAAACTGCTGAGGTCGTAACGTTCCTTATCGAGCAAAGCCAGCAATCCAAGCCACAGCGTTGGGACGCCCGCGGTGATGGTCACTTTTTCGGCTTGGATCAATTCCGCAAGATCGCGCGGTTGCAAATGCGGACCAGGAAAGACAAGTTTTGTTCCAAGCATCACCGCCGCGAACGGCGTTCCCCAAGCCAGCACATGGAACATGGGAACCACCGGCAGACAAATATCGCGTTCCGAAATCCCAAACGAATCGCTCATGCTCAAGCCGAGGCTGTGAAGATAAATCGAGCGATGCGAATATACTACGCCTTTCGGGTTGCCGGTTGTGCCGGACGTATAACACATCGCCGCCGCATCATTCTCATCCAAATGCGGCCACGGATATTCAGGACTGGCATTTGCTAACAATTCTTCATAGGAATGAACCGGGCTGAGAGTTGTCCCCTCTGGAACCTTATCGCCCATGACAACATAATGCTTGACGTTCTTAAATTGAGGAGCAAGCTTCTCGATTGCAGGCAAAAGCGTCGGGTCAACAAACAAAATCTGATCATCGGCGTGGGCAACGATATAAGTCAATTGATCCGCTGGAAGTCGCAGATTGAGCGGATGAAGAACGGCTCCCATGCACGGCACAGCAAAATACAATTCAAGGTGACGCTCATTGTTCCAAGCGAACGTCGCCACACGGTCACCGCGACGGACACCGAGTTTTTCCAAAGCATTGGCAAGCCGCGCCACGCGTTCGGTCATTTGCCCATACGTGATCCGCTCCAAGGTTGGTCCGGTTTTGGTGACAATTTCCTTTTTCGGAAAAAGCCGCCGCGCCCGCTCCAATAACGGAGTCAACGTAAGCTGATAATCCATCATCTGTCCTTGCATGGGAAGCCTCCTTTGGCTAAGTTGATTCAAATACAAGGTCAAGAACGTTTCGACAGGAATTGATTTGCAAAAACAATTATAGCGTAAAAGCCCGGATGCACCATATCTAAAGCTGTTGATTCGTCGG
>DATCTP010000040.1:0-3201 GCA_036567885.1 Anaerolineales bacterium
AGAGTCGAGAAGGTCATGCCTGCGGGAGTCATCGAAGTGTCTTCCCGCGAAACGATCATCACGCCGTTGGCTTCGGGGATGAGCATCACGATGCACTCGAAACATCCGCACGCCGTCATCGGGTTTTCCATGATCGAATACATCGAGACTTCCTGCACCACGCCATGCGAGCCGATCTTGGCGTAATCGTTCGTGCCTTGCCAGTAACCTTTCTTTTCATCGAGTTGTTTGCCGAGTTTGATCGGTTGGTTTGGTCCCGTCGGGTTGATGCTGAACGACGCTTTGCAGTCCAGCCAGTTGTACGCGCCGCACAGACCGAGTCGTTCGGGCGAGACCACGCAGACGTGATTCGGCGCGAATGATTGACATAACGTGCAGGAATAAAATTCATCCACTTTATCGTCGGTCAAATCCGCGAGACGTTTGTTGCGGAAGTCATACGCGAGGCGCGCCTTTTCCAGCCATTCGGCGTGAAGCGCGGGTTCGGTGATGATCATCACCTGGACTTTATCCACGATCGCGCCGAAATCTTCATGGAAACGTGCGTGCAGGATTTTGCCAAACGATTCGAGATTGAAGCCTTTATCGGCCGCGGCATTCGAGATGCGGATCCACGCAATATCGCGTTGACCGACGTGCTGGATTCCGCTTGCACCGTTGACGAAGTAATGGATCTGCCGTTCAAGCACCGGCTCGAAATCCTGTTGCATCTGCCGCCCCGCGACCTTGATGACGATGCCCAAATCCATTGAGCCTTGCGGCGGCACATCTTCAAAGCCTTTACCGATCACCTCGATCTTTCCATCCGTGACTTCCTCCATTTTCGCCATTTGCAGGAATTCAAAGGCACGCGAATGTTTGCCGCCGAACTCGACGCGCAAATCCGCCTTGCGGACAACTTCACCTTCAAACGCGGAACCATAAGGAACCGGCACATCCACGTTCGATACTTTGACTTTTACGCCGCGCACTTCGATACATTTTTGCACCAATCGCTCGGCTTTTTCCAAATCATCCTTGCCTTCGATTTGATTGAATGGCATGGAGACCACATGCTCGTAGGTGGTCACGCCGGTTGGCAAAATTTCCGGGATGACCGTATCTGCGATAACCGGGAATCCAAAATTGATGGCGCCCGCCGCGGCGGCATACTTCAAATCGTCCACTTCGCCGAGCGCAAGCACAAACGCAAATACGCGGTCTTTGTTGTAAAGCAGAATCTCGCGCGACATGCCAGGCTTGAGTCCGCCGAAGGTCAAGGCAGAACGAGTCGCAAATCCCAATGCGTATATTGCAGAAATTGTATCTGTCCCAAATGGAACGGTGTATGTGTCATAACCTAACTCAACACCTTCCTCCTGGAGTTGGTGAATGATGCTTCTTCCATTGACGTTGCCGCTGAGGAAGCAAAGAATATTGCGTCGTTGTAACTCGCGTACAATCTTGACCGCGACTTCATTCGACTTCGCGCAGCCCACAATCGCGGCGAAGCCTGGCATACGGCCATCCACCAATTGAATGCCCCATGAACGCAGTTGAATATCGTCAATGGGGCCGTTCAAATGACCGTCGCCTGAAGCCTCTTTTCCATCTCCATCCGGGCTGGTGAAGGAAGTGCCGCCCGCCAGTTTGAATCCGGGCATCGGCTCCGGCTGAAGCTTATAAGCGAAGCGTACCGCTTCAATGGTCTCCGCCGCGAGAAGCGTCGCCATACCTGAATCAAGAGTCTCGCCGAGATATGGAGTCCATTTTGCAAACGCGGGAATCGGATGAAGCAAATCCCGCGCGTATTTCAAGGTAGGCTGCAAGTCGCCGAGTTTTTCAACCGCCTTGCCGGTCATCCCGAGAATCGTTGGAAGATAATAAGCAGTGTTCGGGAACGAAACGGGAGTATCCGCGCCTTTCTCTTTCAGTGCTTTATTGAGCATGATCTCCGCTTCAGTGACGAGCGCATTGGCTCCGCGTATCGCACGTGTGGCTATGTATCGTGACATGAAATCCTCCGTTACTTGATATTCGATCAATCGTTTGGATCAATCGAATATCAAGTATCGAACATCGTTATCCGTAAATTGCAAGCTTGCGTTGTTCAATCGGCAACGCTTCCAACTCTTTCATTCTCGCGTCTCCGCTTCGACCAAACTTATCCTTCTCCCAAGCCGGCAAGCCAAGCGCGGCGCGTTTCTTATCAATATGCTCCAGAGATTTTTGGATCATCTCATCGGGATTGGGAATAAACTCCAGCTTGCCGCCATAAAGTTTCTCCCAGCCCTCGCTGATATATTTCAGCACCGCGTCACTATCTTGAATTCGATCCGGCATTCCGCTCACGGGTGACGCGCCGCCGAAGATCACGTACGCACCGGACGCGACGCAATAGGTTGCAATCGAAAGCGCCTTCTCGCTCATCCATTCCGGCGCGAGACCGACAGCAGGGATTTGATCGATGTCATCGCCGAGGCCGCCCTCCTCGACCATTTGCGTCAGCACGGTCAGGATGCGCGTGTTATCTACGCACGAACCCATGTGCAGGACGGGCGGGATGCCGACTGTTTCGCAAACCTCGCGCAGACCGCTCCCAACCTCGCTCAAACCGGCTTCGCCCAACATGAGTCCCAGCTTGCCCGAAGCGATTGCGCCACATCCGGTCTGCACGATAAGCACATCCTGCTTGAGCAACTCCTTGGTGACATAGGTGTGCATATAATCGTGGCTGGAGCGCGGATTGTTGCATCCGACGATTGCTGCCACGCCGCGGATGCGTCCGGCCATGATGGCATCATTCAGCGGGCGGAACGAAGCCCGATACGATCCGCCCAGCATGTAGTTGATATATTCGTTCGAAAAGCCGGGGATCAAATCTTCCTTGATCTGCGGGATTCTTGTTTTGCTTCTGTCTCGGTTTTTGTAGTTGTCAATGGCGGTTTTCAAGATAGTCTTGGCGATGGTCATCGCGTGATGCTCATCGAACTCGATATGAGTCGCGCCGGTAATCTTCACCTTCGGCGAAGTGGTGATGATCTTTGTGTGAAAGTTTTGCGCCAGTCCCACCAATGCCTGCATGATACATTGCACATCCACCACCATGGCTTCGACCGCGCCGGTCATGATTGCCAGTTCCTGTTGCAGGAAATTTCCGGCGGCGGGAATGCCCTGGCGCATCAGGATTTCATTGGCAGTACAACAAATCCCCGAAAGGTT
>DATCTP010000041.1:0-6024 GCA_036567885.1 Anaerolineales bacterium
CGCCGCCTTGCTTGGAAATCCAATTGGCGCCGTGGCTTGGGGAACCGCATTGATCTTGGTGGGCGGCGCATTATTTCTTGCCTCGGTGCAGCAAATTTGGATCAGCCGCGCCTTGCTGATCGGCGCGTTCAGTTTATCGGCTTTGCCTATCTCGCTCACGGCTTCAGGTTGGCTGGGCAATGCGCTTGGCTTTTGGTATATCCTGCCATTCCTATTGATCGCTCAGGCTTTGCTCATGACCGGTTTCATCCGCAGCGCATTGCGGCCGTCGACGCGCGCTTCGCTGGATTCACAGCCGATTTGGGCGCGCAGCATTTATCCCGCGGGGATTGGGCTTTTACTTTTTGATCAGCTTTTATTGGGGATTTGGGGATGGGACGGAGCGCTGAAAATTGGCGCATGGGCCGCCGGTATATTCGCTTCGCTCTTGACCTTTGGTTTGTTGTGGGCGCTTCCGCGTTTCCCATTGCTGAATCCGATTCCCGCGCATTGGGTGCGTCCATCGTTTACACCGTGGCTGGATCGACTCTATGAAAATCTTTGGACGCTTTATCGCTGGCTCGCACGTTTAAGCCAAACCATCTCCGATATCCTCGAAGGCGATAGCGGCATCATGTGGACCTTGCTGTTCCTGGTTCTATTCATCTCGCTCATGACACAAAGGAAACCATAATTATGTTTAGCGCGATTGTGTCATGGATCGTCGTGGTCGGCTTGTTAATAACATCCACCGGGCTTTTGTTGTATCAAGATTGGCATTGGGAAATCGGTTTTCTAGCCGGGCAATATATAGGCGTGTTTTGGCTGGTCACGCAACATTGGCCGCTTGGCATGGCTGCCGCGAAACTCGTCGGCGGCTGGATGCCAACTGCCTGCATCGGCATGACGCTGCTTAATCTGCATCCGCAACCGGAACCGATGGAAACCTATTGGACGCAAGGTCGAACCTTTCGTTTATTTATGATCGGTATGGCTGCGTTACTGGCAATCGCGACCGCGCCCATCATCGAATCGGTTTTGCCTGGAATTGGGATTCCCGTGGTCATTGGCGGAATCCTTTTGATCGCGATGGGCTTGCTTCAACTCGGCACAACCACACAAGTGTTGCGCGTCATCCTTGGGTTATTGACAACCTTTTCAGGTTTTGAAATCATCTATGCGGCGATGGAAGGTTCGTCTCTGGTAGCCGCATTATTAATTGTGGTCAATCTTGGTTTGGGCTTGGTCGGCGCCTATTTGCTCGTCGCTTCACCCGAGGAGAAAACCGCATGAGTGCGCCGTTCATTTGGATTTTTCTGCCGCTGATGATTGGCGGAGCATCCCTTTTCATCACACGCGAACGCGTCGTAACCATCGTCGGCGGAGTTACTGCGGTTATTTTAACGGGAGCCGCTCTCATTGTCCCGATTGATGAAGCGTTGGGTTTCGGTTCATTCTCCATCAAGATCGCCTCTTCGTTCCAAATCCTAGGCCGCAATCTCACATTGGATTCGACCGAGGCGCCTTTGCTTGCCATCTTATTTGGATTTGCCGCGTTGTGGTTCATCGGCGCGGAATCGATCGGCGCGGCGCGGCGACTTACGCCGTATGGATTGATCATTATTAGTTTATTGGTCGCATCCATCGCCGTGCAACCGTTTCTATACGCGGCTTTATTGATCGAACTTTCGGTATTGGTCGCGGTGCCTTTACTTTCGCCGTTAGAGCAAATCCCCAGCCGCGGCGTGATTCGTTTTCTGATCTATCAAACGCTGGGAATGCCGTTCATTCTGATTGCCGGTTGGCTATCGGCGGGCGTGGAAGCCAGCCCCGGCGACTTGGCGCTCACGATCCAATCCACTTTGATGCTCGGATTGGGCTTTGCATTTTTGCTCGCCGTCTTTCCGCTCTATAATTGGATTCCATTATTGATGGAAGAAAGTTCACCTTACATCGTAGGCTTTCTATTATGGCTTTTACCAACCGTTACCAGCATTTTGGGAATGAGCTTTCTGGATCGTTATGCGTGGTTACGCACCTCCGCGCAAGTGATGAGCGCTCTGCGCGTGGCAGGTTTGCTGATGGTGGTCACCGGCGGAATATGGACAGCTTTCCAACGCCACATTGGGCGGTTGATGGCGTTCGCGGCAGTTGCTGAAACCGGCTTTATTTTATTATCGCTCAGCCTCGCCACCACCACGGGATTGCCAATTGTTTTCCTTTTGCTCATCCCGCGCGGACTCGGCTTGGCGATTTGGGCGTTGTCATTATCCGTTTTAAATTCAAAGGCAGAATCGCTCCGCTTCTCCTCTATTCAGGGAATAGTGCGTACCTATCCATTGGCATCAGCCGGTGTGATCTTGTCGGCATTATCCATAGCAGGCTTCCCGCTCCTCGCCGGATTCCCGCCGCGGCTTGCATTATGGAACGGTTTGGCGCAACAATCGCTGACAGATGCCTTCTGGCTTTTGATTGGCATTCTTGGATTGGCGACCGGCGCAATCCGTATGTTGGCTGTCATGGTTATGGCGGACGAGAAAACAGCTTGGGCTTCGAACGAATCGTGGGCGCAGCGCGGCATGCTTGGCATCGGAATGATCGGACTTTTAATCTTCGGTTTGTTCCCCCAAATCGCCAATCCGCTCCTGGATAAACTTCCACTCATGTTCCAGCACTTGGGGCGCTAACGCGCCATGCTATAATCTGTCCTCTCTCGGAGGAATCATTCATGGAATTCGAGCAAATCACAAAACGTTTGGAATGGCTGGACGATCAGGAACGCAAAAGCAAAGCTAGCGTTTCCGAAATCACAAAGAGCCTGGCCGCGCTGGAAACAACCGCCAATGCGCTCTCCAAACAGATCAAAACACTGACCAAGGAAGTTTCGGACCTTGGCCCTGCGGCCGCGCGCCTGAATCAGTTCGATCAAATCCTTTCCAAACAGCGCGCCGAGTTAAATAAATCGTTTGCCGATATTGAAAAGGAAGCCCAGCGCCGCGAACGCGAAGCGACCAAACAGCGAAGCCTTGAGCTGAAAGAAGTCAATGCCGCAATTGACGAATTGCGCGCCGCCACTAATTTTGAACCGTTCAAAAAACAACTCAAAGAACAAGCGCTGGAAGATAAGCGTTTATCGCTTGACATCCAGGATATGCAGCCAAAAATCGAAGCGGCGCTTAAACAAATCGAGGCGGGCTTATTCATCTCCAAGGAATCCGAAGAAACGCATCGTCAAAACCTGAAGCGGATCACCGATATTCAAGCGGAACTGGCGGCTGTCCGCAAGCACGCCGACGATGCGCGCGAGAAAACCATGGTACACAGTGACAGCATCCGCAACATGGAAAATCGGATGGCGGAATTGCTTGAATCGGAAGCCGAGCGCAAAGAAGCGCAGACTGCGTTTTTGGATCAGCAAGTTCTGGCGCAAGTCGAGCGCGATCGCGCCTGGAAAGAATGGCAATCCAAATACGAGACGTTCAAGAAGCAAGCGGAAAACATGGAACTGCAAGTTGTGGCGTTGGACGATACGATCCGCGCCGCAAAACGTTCGCAAGACGCGTACAACGAACTGAATCAAAAACTCGAGCGCCGCATTGCTGAGATCAGCGAAATGCAGCGTTTGGCCGAAGACCGCATCCGGCAGGAATGGGTCGCTTTCAAAGCGGAAGAACAAAAACGTTGGACGAGTCACTCCTTATCACAAGAGGAAGCGATGCGCGACCTCCGCAAGGATTTGGATAAACTCGAAGGACGCGTTACTGAACTCGACGATTCGTCCCAAACCCTTCAGGATCAATTACAACAGACCTCCAGCGCCACGGAACAACAATTGCAGGAGTTGATGAACGTCAGTCACGAATGGCTTACGGCTTACGAACGAATCATGGGTCACGGCAAAACCAAAACAGCCAAGAAAGCCGCCAAATAATTTTTCGTTATCGAATCAAAGACGTGAATTAACATGCGCATCATCGGCACTGCAGGCCACGTGGATCACGGCAAGTCCACCCTCATCGCCGCGCTGACCGGCACGCATCCCGACCGATTGAAAGAAGAACAAGAGCGCGAGATGACGATTGATCTCGGCTTCGGTTGGCTAACTTTGCCGGATGGCGAAGAGATTGGCATTGTGGATGTGCCGGGTCATCGCGACTTCATCGAAAACATGCTGGCAGGCGTGGGCGGCATCGATGCGGCTTTGCTTGTCATCGCCGCCGATGAAGGCATCATGCCGCAGACGCGCGAACACCTTGCGATTCTGGACTTATTACAAATCCCATCTGGCTTAATCGTTCTGACGAAGATTGATTTGATCAACGATAAAGATTGGCTTGATCTCGTTGAAGCCGATATTCGCTCCGCGGTAAAAAACACGATCCTGCAAGACGCGCCGATCCTACGCGTCTCGTCCCGCACCCATAGCGGACTCGACCAACTGCTGGCGACTCTCAGCGAAATC
This sequence comes from Anaerolineales bacterium, assembly GCA_036567885.1. Lineage (GTDB taxonomy): Bacteria > Chloroflexota > Anaerolineae > Anaerolineales > Villigracilaceae > Fen-1038. The sequence goes on from DATCTP010000041.1 coordinate 4,442, forward strand.
CTTAAACAAAAACCTGCGCGCGCCGATTTGGGTCGGCCGCGTCTGCCGATTGACCGCATCTTCACCATGAGCGGATTCGGAACCGTCGTCACCGGCACATTGATTGATGGATATCTATCCCTCGGCGATGAGATTCAAATTCTGCCATCCGGTTTAACCGGACGAATACGCGGCTTGCAAACCCACAAAAAAAAAGAGGAGCAAGCGCAGCCCGGTTCGCGGACAGCTGTCAACATTTCAGGAATTTCCACCGAACAAATTCAGCGCGGCGAAGTATTGGTTCATCCCAATCAATACCTCCCCACTCGCCGCGTTGACGCGCGCTTTCGTTTGCTGAAAGATGTTGCGTCTCCATTAAAACATTCCAGCGAAGTCAAAGTTTTTATCGGCGCAAGTGAAACCATTGGGACATTACGTCTGCTCGATTCTGAAGAACTTTCGCCCGGCGAGGAAGGCTGGATTCAACTTGAGTTGCGCGACCCAATCGTTGCCGTGCGCGGCGACAAATATATTCTGCGCCGACCCTCCCCCAGCGAAACATTGGGCGGCGGCATTATCGTAGATGCGCAACCGAAGAACCGCCATAAACGATTCGATGACGAAGTCTTGAAATCATTAGCCTCGCTTGCACAAGGTTCGCCTGTGGATGTTTTATTCGAGGCTGCGCTTGCATTACAAGCCGCCTCCGCTGATGAAATTATCAAACGCTCGCGGCTCGAAAATCAAACCGCCAAAGACGCGTTGAAAGAACTAATAACAGACGCACGATTGATTGCCTTAGGCGATGATTTGATCATTGCTCAACCATTTCTAAATGAATTACAAAACAAAGTCCAAACACTTGTTAATGATTATCACCGACAATTTCCACTTCGGCGCGGGATGCCGCGTGAAGAATTAAAAAGCAGACTCAAATTGCCGCCGCGCGTGTTCAACGCGGTGATTGCGCAATTCGCAAAACTCAATCTACTGAAAGAACTTGATAGCTTTATTGCAAAGCCGGGATATGAGATTCGTTTCGATAACGGCCAGCAGGCTCAAGTCGAAATGTTGATGCGGAGGTTCGCACAGAGTCCATATGCACCGCCGACTGTCAAAGAATGCAAGGCCGAGGTCGGCGAGGAAATCTTCAACGCGTTGGTTGAGGTGAATCAGATCGCCGCGGTTTCATCGGAAGTCACGTTCCGAAAACAGGATTATGATTTAATGGTGAAAAGAATCAAAGAGACGATCCAAGCCAAAGGACAAATCTCGCTGGCAGAAGTGCGTGACCTGTTCGATACCAGCCGCAAATATGCGCAGGCATTGCTCGAACATTTGGACACCATCGGCATTACCATGCGCGCCGGTGATTATCGAAAGTTGAGGAAATGATGTGCGGACGATTTACTTTAACCGTTGACCCCGCCGAATTGAAGGAGGCGTTTGAAGATTTTAAATTTCCTGCCAAGTTCGCGCCGCGCTTTAATATCGCGCCGACCCAACCCGTGCTTGCGATTCCAAACGACGGAAAGAACCAAGCCGATTTTTTCATGTGGGGATTGATTCCATCGTGGGCAAAAGACCCGGCGATTGGAAATCGA
>DATCTP010000042.1:0-2801 GCA_036567885.1 Anaerolineales bacterium
ATCCATTTTGTTCGGTAATCTCGCACCGAATGGCGCTGTAGTTAAAGTTGGCGGCGTAAGCGAAGCGATGATGAAGTTCAGCGGTCCAGCGCGGATCTATGAATCACAAGATGAAGCGTTGGCTGGAATTCTGGCGAACGAAGTGAAGCCCGGTGATGTGGTGATTGTCCGTTATGAGGGACCCAAAGGCGGACCAGGAATGCAAGAGATGCTGTCCCCCACTTCCGCCATTATGGGACAAGGCTTGGGCGATAAAGTCGCGTTGATCACCGATGGAAGATTCAGCGGCGGGACGCGCGGCGCGTGCATTGGTCACGTTTCGCCGGAAGCCGCAGCGGGCGGACCGATCGCCGCGCTCAAAGCTGGGGATGTGATCGAAATTGATTTAACGGAACGTAAATTAAATGTCCGTTTGAGCGAGGCGGAAATCAATCAACGGCTGGCCATGCTGTCTCCATTCCAATCAAAAATCACATCTAAATGGCTGAAGCGTTATTCGTATTTTGTCACCAGCGCAGATACAGGCGCGGTGTTGAGTGTGTAGGTCACGCTTGAAGCGTGACTTACGAAAACAGGAGAAGAGATGAAAAAAACTGGCGCGGAAATTTTGTGGGAGTGTTTGGTGCGGGAGGGCGTGGAGGTGGTGTTCGGTTATCCGGGCGGCGCAAACATGCCGATCTACGATGCAATGCTGATGTATCCCGTCCACCATGTATTGGTTCGGCACGAACAAGGTGCGGCGCACATGGCGGATGGATACGCGCGTGCTTCGGGAAGAGTCGGAGTGGCGATGGCAACATCCGGACCGGGTGCAACGAATTTAGTCACGGGCATCGCGACCGCGATGATGGATTCGTCACCGGTGGTGTTCATTACCGGACAAGTCGCGGCGCATTTGATTGGCGGCGATGCGTTCCAAGAAACGGATGTAACCGGAATTACTTTGCCAATCACGAAACATAATTATCTCGTAACTCGCGCCGATGAAATTGCGGAAGTTGTCCGCGAAGCGTTTTATATCGCGCGCAGTGGACGCCCGGGTCCGGTGTTGATCGATATTTGCAAGAACGCACAAATCGAACAGACCGAGTTTATTTATCCCGAAGAAGTGAAATTGGTTGGCTATCAACCTGTTTTGCGTTCTCCAAAAGATTCGCTCGAACGTGCGGTGAAATTGATCGAGAAAGCAAAGCGTCCAATCATTTTGTGCGGACACGGCGTGCTGATTTCAAAAGCAGAAGAAATGTTGATGCAATACGCGGTCAAGACTCAAACGCCAGTTGCCAGTACGCTGCTGGGACTCGGCGCATTTCCCGCTTCGCATCCATTGAGTCTCGGCATGATGGGCATGCATGGCGAAGTCCATACCAACTTGGCGATTCAAAATTCCGATTTGATTCTGGCTTTCGGAATGCGCTTCGATGACCGCGTGACCGGTAATTTAAAAACGTATGCGCCGCGCGCCAAGAAAATTCATGTTGAAATCGATCCATCTGAAGTTCACAAAAACGTCGAAGCCGATTTGCCATTGATCGGCGATTTAAAGTTGGTTCTCACCGATCTCATTCCGATGGTGGATGAATATGACCACGATGAATGGCTAAAGCAAATCAATGAGTGGAAAACAGAAGCCGATACGCGCAGCATTATGAATTGGCCCAACGACGACAAACTATATGTGCCGCATCTGATCAGCGACATTTGGAAAGCAACCGGCGGCGGCGCGATCATCACCACCGATGTAGGCCAGCACCAGATGTGGACGGCGCAATATTATGCGCTCGAGAAACCGAATCGTTGGATCACTTCGGGCGGCGCGGGAACAATGGGCTTTGGTTTGCCATCTGCAATCGGCGCGTGGTTCGCAAACAAGGATCAGGAAATTTGGGCGATTGCAGGCGATGGCGGATTCCAAATGACTCAAGCGGAACTCACCACTGCGGTGCAAGAAGGCGCGAATGTTAAAGTCGCGATTATGAACAACAACTTCCTCGGCATGGTGCGTCAATGGCAGGAATTCTTTTTTGAGAAACGTTATTCTGCTGTGAACATGCTTACGCCGGATTTTGTAAAAGTTGCCGAGGCACATCATGTTCCGGCGCGGTTGGTGACGAAACGCGAGGAAGTGGATGAAGCTATCGAATGGGCGCGCAAGACGCAAGGTCCGGTAGTGATCGAATTTCGCGTCGAGCGCGAAGACGGAGTCTATCCGATGGTTCCCACGGGCGCATCGCTCGATCAAATGATCCAAAGACCCGCGCGAGTAGCGGAACAAGGAGCTTGACATGCAATACACATTTATCGCATTAGTGGAAAACAAACCCGGTGTGTTGAACCGCGTGGCATCGTTATTCCGCCGCCGCAATTTCAACATCGAGTCGCTGGCAGTTGGGCGAACGGAGAATCCCGAAGTCTCGCGCATGACGGTTGTGGTGGGATGTCCGAACGGCGAAGTGGACGCACACAAGTTAGAAGCGAATCTCTACAAGCTTGTCAACGTAATTGACGTGCAGGACGTAACGCATCAACCGTCGGTAACCCGAGATCTGGCTTTGATCAAGGTCAAGGTCGGACCCGAACGCCGCGGCGAAGTCAACGGCTTGGCTGATATCTTCCGCGCTCGCATCGTGGACGTTGCAGTGGATTCCGTCATCATCGAAATCACCGGGACCGAGGACAAGATCGAAGGCATGATCGAGCTTCTGCGTCCGATTGGTATCGTTGAGATGGTCCGCACGGGACAAGTCGCGATGACGCGCGGCGTCAACGACGGCGTGCGGCGTGTCCCCGGCATGAATGCA
>DATCTP010000043.1:0-2431 GCA_036567885.1 Anaerolineales bacterium
CTTTCATCACCGGCAGGATAAAAATGAACTTTGAGCCTTTGCCTTCTTCGCTTTCGACCCAAATTTTTCCGCCGTGCGCCTGCACCGCCAGCCGACAAAACGCCAAGCCGATTCCGAGTCCGCCGGGTTTATCTTTGCCTTTGAGACGCGCAAATTTTTCGAAGATGCGTTCGCGCGCATGGACGGGGATGCCCGGCCCGTTATCCTTGACCCAAAATTGAATGTTCGCGCCGTTCATCTTTGCGCCGACTTCGATTGTGCTGTCCACGTGCGAAAATTTGATGGCGTTCTCCATCAAATTGATGATGACTCTTCGCATCATATCCATATCCACCCAAATATTCGGAAGGCTGGCGGGAAGGTTGATTTCCAGTTTTTGATGTCGTCCCGCCGCAGAGGGACTCACATCTTTCACAGCCAGCTCGATCAACTCTTTGGGGTCAACGGCTTTTTGCGTTGCGATGGTTTGCCCCGATTCGAGGCGGTTGATATCCAGCAATGAATTGACCAGCCGCTGAATGCGTTCGGTGGAATTTACTGCAATCCCCAAAATGGATCGAACCGATTCCTCCTGTGTGATCATGCCGCTCAATATCTCGAGGCTCGAAACAATATTTGCCAGCGGCGAACGCAGATCGTGATAGATCATGGCGGTCAAGTCGTCCCGCAGGGAATCCAATTCTTTCCGTTCGGTGATATCGCGCAGAGTCCACCGAATGGAATCGGCCTCTTCGAATTTTACGCAGCGCGCGTGGACTTCGACCGGCACCACGCTCGGCTCCGCTTTATGCAGCATCGATTCGTAAACACTTTCGTTGCCGTCCCGCAAGTTCTCGAATTCGATTCCCGTGGAATTCCATTTGACTTCGTGCAGTTGGTCAATGCTCATTTGCTTCAGTTCTTTTGCCTGAAAGCCGCTCAAGCGCACGGCTTCGCGGTTGGCTTCGAGGATCTTTCCTTCCCAATCGGTGACGAAGATCGGGTCGATGCTTTCTTCGAATAATTCGCGGTAGCGTTGATGTGCATTTTGTAAATCGTTATATAAGCGTGCGTTGAATACTGCAATGCTGGCTTGGTCGGCGATGGCTTGCATCAGATCAAGGTGTTTGGAGGTAAACGCATTGGGCATGGAGTGGACGAGGGTCAGCACGCCGACCAAATGTTCGCGCGCCAGAAGCGGAACACAAATCGCCGACTTGGCTCTAAGATTGGTTTCATCATCGGCGCGGCGGATCCAGCGTTCATCCCGGCTTGTATCGGGAACGAGCGCCGCTTTGCGATGCTGGATGACCCAGCCTGCCAAGCCGCGGTCCACGGTTTCTTTTAATTGTTGAGTGGTGTGTTCGTGAAGATTCTTTCCGTAAATGATGGTTGCGTCGATGGGTTTTCCGTTATCGTCGAGCACGACGATACTGCCGCGTTCGCCGCCCACGTTTTGCGTCGCCGCAAATAACAGGCGCTGCAATACAGTCCGCAAGTCAAGCGCCGCGGCAACCTCGCGGTTGATTTGAATAAGAAGTTCGAGCAATGTTTGGGTACTGTCTTTTGCCATTGTTATGAACGCTCACTAAAAGCCCGTAACAATTCTAATCCACTTCTTTGATTTTCATGGATGGATTTCCGAGCCTGGCCGCTGATCGAAATCATAGCGCGCCGTAAACAGGTAAAGGCTGCGAAATCGTATACAATTGCGCCATGCTGGATATTCAAAAGGTTCGCGTTTTATGTTTCGATGTGGACGGCACGTTGAGCGACACGGATGATTATTATGCCGATAAATTCTCTGCGTGGTTTCAGCGGATGCCGCGTTTTTTGGTGCGTGACCCGAACCGAGCGGCGCGTCGACTCGTGATGTGGAGCGGATCGCCGGGCAACGCATTATTAGGCCTCAGCGATACCATCGGCTTGGATGGACCGATCATCACGTTGATTGATTTCATCTATCGCCATCGCAAAAAGAAATGGCGGCAATTTCTGATCGTCCCCGGCGTGCATGAAATGCTGACGCGGCTCAAGGGAAAATATCCGATGGTGATCGTCAGCGCGCGCGACGAAGAAAGCACGATGACTTTTCTGCAGGAATTCGATCTGGTGAAATATTTTGACTTGGTCATCAGCGCCTTGAGCGCCAAACACACGAAACCTTATCCGGACCCGATCCTGCTTGCCGCGAAAAAGCTGGGCGTCGCGCCGGATGCGTGTGTGATGATCGGCGATACGACCGTGGATGTACGCGCGGGAAAATCTGCTGGCGCGCAGACTGTCAGCGTGTTGTGCGGATTTGGCGAGGAAGAGGAATTGCGAAATAAAAATCCCGATTTGATTTTGCAAAGCACCGCTGATCTAGCGGATACGTTGCTTGGAAAATAAAAAATATGAACGAATGTCACCCTGAACGTAGCGAAGGGTCTCGCCGCTTCGCGGCGGGATT
>DATCTP010000044.1:0-4302 GCA_036567885.1 Anaerolineales bacterium
GGGAAGACATGCGCGAGGTAATGGTCGAGCATATCTTTGGCTTTATCGCGGATGACGTCTTCGGCTTCGAGATAGGCTTTCCATGTATAGCGGTTGAGGATACGTTGTTTTTCTTTTTTATCCACCAATGCAAAGACATCCTCGAAGCGCTGATTCATTTCCTCGCGCTTGGGGACTTCGCCGCGGTGCGTGCGTCCTTCATAGACGATCTGAACCGTGACGCCATCTTCTAACGATTGGCGCATGCTGTATTGATCAATGTAATCGCCAAAGGTTTGTTCGGTTTTCTCGATGGGCGTGCCGGTGAAGGCAATGCGCGCCGCGTTGGGAAGCCCGACTTGCAGATTGGCGCCGAGCAATTTGTATTGAGAGCGATGCGCTTCATCAATCATCACCAGGATATCGGATGAAGCATTGAGCTCCGGGAATGTTTGAGTCCTCCACTTGTCATCCTGGAATTTGTGGATCATGCCGAGGATGAGATCAGGCGTTTGGGTGCGGAGCAAAGCTTTCAGGTCCGAGACCGATGCGGCTTCTTTGAGTGAGTAGCCGACCGAATCCGCAGTGTCGCTCAATTGAGTCTGCAAGTCATTTCGGTCGGTAATAAAAACAATCTTGAATTTACTCAACGCGGAGTCATGATAAACGGCGCGCGCCACGAACATCATGGTCAATGACTTGCCCGAACCTTGCGTATGCCAGACGATGCCACTGCGTTCTTTGGGATCGTTGCTGGCTTTCAGCCGCTCGATGATCTTGCGCGCCGTGCGATACTGTTGATAGCGCGGGATGATCTTGATTGGATTGCCTTTGCTGTCCACGCCGAAGACCGTATACGTGTGAACGAGATCGAGCAGTGTGGTTGGAGCAAGCATTCCTTGCACGAGCACCTGTTGGCTATTAACGACTTCTCCGCCTTCGGTGTTGATATCGGAAATCTTGAATGGATACGGATCTTTCCATTCGATGAAATCTTCGTATCCGCCGGTGAGACTAGTGTAGCGGCATTGCTGTCGAAACGTGGCGATGCGGAACTGGTTGTACCAGAATAATTTTTCGTTGCCTTCGGTCATGCCGCGCTGATTGGCGTAACGCTTAAGTTGTTCGACCGCTTCACCGAGTGGATCAGCCACGGCGGGCGATTTGCATTCGATCACCACCAGCGGCAAGCCGTTGACGAATAACACAATATCGGGAATGATGTGTTTTTCGGTGCCGGGGATGTTGACCTTGAATTGCGACACCGCCAGAAAGCGATTGTTGGCACTGTAACTGAAATCGAGATAGCGGGCGTTCGGATGTCCCTCGCGCGTCTGGCGATTTTCAGAGACCGATTGTCCTTCGAGCAGCAAGCCGAGAATCTCTTCATTGGCTTTGAGCAATTGCAGGGATTGCGGCGCTTGAATTCTGCGAATCAATTCATCTATCTGATCATCTTCCAGCCACGGATTGATTTGTTTCAGCGCCGCGCGCAATTCGCTTTCGATGATGAATTCATGGAATGACTCGCGTTCGGTGGAGGCGGGATCATATTTATCGCCGCGCAGAATGCGCCAGCCTAATCCTTCCAATTGACGCAGGAAAGGCTCTTCGACTTGTTCGAGTTCTGTTAGGCGCGGATCGGTCATGATATTTTCCCAGTCTTCCAAAGCACAAGATTTTTACCTTATTTCTGTGTTGTCCATAATTTTAGGAGTATTGTATTTCCAATCCCTTGATCCAAACTTGCACGGCATGTTGATAGGTTCCCAGCCAGTTGACTTGCGCGCCGCTCAATGCCTGATGGCGTTTCGCCAGTAGTCGCAGGTTGCTTTCGGGGTCATTTGTGTTTTCCAGACCTAATTCGCGCGAGAAATAATCGGGCAGAGGTGATTTTTTCCCGATCAAACCATCCAGCTGGGAATGATATTTTTGTTGAAGCCAAACCGCCGCGGTGTAATAACATTGGAGCGTAAGCCGCGCAGACGGATTGAGATGATCTGCAACTGAGCGGACCTGCACTGCAAATTCTGGATGTTCCAGAAACAGGGGAATGAGCGATAAGCGCAGGCGTGATTCGCTGCTTTCGGCTAAAGCGGCAATTAGACGCGCAGGTTGCTTGTGCAGGGACTCATTCGTGCTTTCCCCACCCATAATGAATTTAACGCCCAAGGCGTGCAGGGCGTTTGCAAGTTGTTCCCCTGTGGCTGTGGCTGGAGTATTCATGATAATTTTATTATATCCCAAGCTCCTTCCCCTAAATCCGTTTTTCGATTTGGGGGAAGGCAGGGGATGGGGGCACCCGCACTTGACCGCTCAACAGGTCTTGCATCAGCCCTTGCTTAAGCAGTTGGAGTTTTGCTAGGTTCTTTTCTTCATCTATCAGGGCAGATTCAATTGTTTCGTAAATTTCAGCAATCCTGTTTTGTTCTTTAAGTTCAGGCTTGGTAATGAGCATCGGGCGCAGATCGCTAAGATTGATATTCTTCTGAGCACTTTGTGGAGCAACCGCGTTGAAATATTCTCTTTTTGAACGCACAAACATTTCAATAAAACGAACATTGTTTGGTGGCTGTACCACAATCCCAACAAGGCTATCTGGCACATACATAGGAATATCAAGAATTGCTGTTTCGCCAATATTTGCGGCTATTGTTACAACAATGGTTTCTTTCGGAAACTCACGACTAACCTTTGTTCCAAGTTCATTCAACGTTTGTGTATAAGAACTAATTCTCTTACCATCGGCAGCAGCAACTTCACCGGTTTGGATAAAAGGATATTTTCCATTATAGTATTTTGGATTATTCCTTGGTCTTGGAGTAAATTTACCGCGCTCAACATTAGCAAAAGTTCTTAGCTCTACAACTTCCCATTCCTTCGGCAACCATCCCAAAGATGTTTCTCGATATAGTTCAGATGATTCTTCATAACTCGGTCTTAACTCTCCATTCTCATCCACGCCGCGCGTTAGCAAATCGGACATCAACCCTTGCTTGATGGATTGATATTTTTGCACCAGCGACTCGCTCTGCGCGATGGCTTCATCTAGTGTGGATAAGATGTCCGCGATAGCGCGCTGTTCGGGATATCCAAAATAGGTTATGTCAATGTTATAAAGTCTATCTCGGTTAATTGATGGAACGCCCGTCGCTTCATTTAATTTTGTCAAGTCATGGAACAACAAAGCATAATAAAGCCATTTGGTATCAATCTTTTCTTTAGCCACAACTGCAAAAGTTGTATCAATCGCCCAAAACTTATTAGGTGTAAAAATAGGATTACCAAGTGTTCCTTTTCTGCCAACAACAATTGCTTCAGTTTCAAATAATGGTTTACTTGCATATCCAACAAAACCGCTTGTACCAAAGATGGGAATATCAGAATTCTCCACTCGAATAGCCGCTGGAGATGCTCCGTAGAAAATATTTGCAAGTTCAGATAATTTCTTAGTTGCGACTGTCATAACCCAATTGATTTAGGAAATCATTTAGTTTTGAAATGCTGGAGTTTTTCTTTTGATTGATTTCATCAAGAGATAAACTGTATTTGTCCCAAAGATTTTCAAAAATAGAAATCACTTCTCGGAGTTGTGATTTTAAATAACGTTCCAATTCATTTGCAACTAAATCATGCAGTTTCTTCAAAATTAGCGACTTGGCTTCGTCTTCTTTCATCGCCTCGCGCTTCTCGTGGATCAGTCCGCGCGTTTTGATGTTGCCATTTTTATCAGACTTGCCGTAAAGTGTCGCGGTGGCTTTATTCAAATCGGACTTTGCCGCGCGCAAGTCTTTGTCCTTTTGCGCGAGGGAGTCAGCGAGGGAATGCATTCGGTTCGCCTCATCCGGCTCAAGGCTTGCCCTGAGTGCAACCGAAGGGTCTAATAAAGAAGCGCTTTCATCTTTCAAGGCTTTGATGACTTGCGCGGCGGTCAAGGCTTTCTCTTTGCCTTCTTCATCTGTCTCCGGTTCGAGTTCGGCCTCTTCCAAAAGTTCCGTCAGCTCGGCATCCAATTCAGCGGCGCGGCTTTCCAATTCTTCGATGCGTTTCATCTCATTCTGGAAAAATGCCTGCAGGAGATATTCATCGGGCAGAAGGCTTTCGCTCCAACCCGTGGCGACCAGCGTCTTCAGATCATAGCGCACCGTCTCCCACCAGTTGACGAAAATGCCCGCGATCTGAAATTCATCCAACACGCCCGCGGGCGATAACGCTTCGAGCAATTGCTTCTGGAACGATTTGCGGAACTGCGGCAAATGATTCCCGCCCGGCAGCTTGACGATCTCCGCCTCGGCAGATTTCCACGCCTCCGCCAGCCGCGTC
>DATCTP010000045.1:0-6822 GCA_036567885.1 Anaerolineales bacterium
CCTGGCTCATTTGCCGGACTTCCTACCGTACCCGCGCGAAGCCATCGAGACGATGGTTCTACCGCTCAAAGAAATGGCTGATCCCGATCTGGTTTTGTTCGCGGAAGTGGATGGCAAAGCCATCGGCTGGTTCCCGGGCATCGCAAACTTCAACGAAATCCTGATCAAGATCAACGGACTCCGTTACCCGTGGGATTATCTGCGTGCGTTAATTTATCAGCATAAGAAACCGGAATGTATCGCCATCAAAAGCGTTGCCGTTCCGCCCGAATATTGGGACACCGGCGTAGCAGTCTTGCTGTTTGATGAAATGGTCAAGCGCGCGGTTGCCAAAGGATTCAAATGGGCGGATCTTTCCCTGACCGGTGAAGATAATCCCGATACGTGGGATTTGGCTCATCACATGGGCGCAAAGATTTATAAGCGTTATCGATTCTATAAAAAAGAATTGAAGTGAATCCAATAATTCGCGAAGCTTTAGCAAACGATGCTGACGCAACGAAGGCGTGTGTCATCACGGCATTTGAAATATACATTGAACGCATCGGCAAGCCGCCCGGTCCAATGTTGTTAGACTTCCTAGACGAGATCGAAGCAAGACATGTTTGGTTGGCTGAATCAAGCGGACAAGTGGTCGGCGTGCTCGTGCAGTACGAGACACAACAGGGATTTTATATTGATACCGTCGCTGTTATTCCTCATCTTCAAGGGACTGGCGTTGGTAAATTGCTTCTTCAATTTGCTGAACAAGAGGCTCTCCGGCGCGGTTACAACTCAATTTATCTTTGCACCAACGTCAAGATGACTGAGAACCAAGTCTTCTATCCTCGGATTGGCTATATGGAGTATGAACGTAAATTCGATGATGGCTATGATCGGATTTTCTATCGCAAGCAGTTGTCCAAGAAGTGAGCCATCGAGGGGATATTGACCAAGATGAGAATGGTGATTACAATGTAATCACCATTCAGAAAGAGAGACGAACATGAACATGCTTCGCACACAAATCGTGAAAATCGGGAATTCACGCGGAGTTCGGTTGCCCAAGTTGTTGATTGATCAAATGGGCTTTGATAACGAAGTGGAAATCCTCGTTCAACGCGGACAACTTGTCCTGCGCCGTGTGGCGCGCCCGCGCCATGATTGGGATGAGCAATTCCAGCTAATGTCAAAAAGCGGCGATGACCGCCTGATTGACAAACCTGTATCCACAAAATGGGATCGGAGCGAGTGGAAGTGGTAGTCAAGCGGTTCGAAGTCTACCTGATCAATCTCGACCCAACTACGGGACATGAGATCAAAAAAACGCGTCCTTGTTTGGTTGTTTCCCCGGATGAAATGAATCGTCATATCGCCACCGTCATCATCGCACCCATGACCTCGCATGGACAAACCTATCCAACGCGCGTAGCGTGCCGCTTCCAAGGCAGGGATGGACAAATTGTCCTCGACCAGATCAGAACCGTGGATAAAGAGAGGCTGGTCAAGAAACTGGGACAGATCAGCGCTGCAACACAGAAGGCAGTGCTTGCGGTTTTGGCGGAAATGTTCACGGAATAAACGCATTTGTTCTTTGCAGATGGGCGGCTATGATCGGATTTTCTATCACAAGCAGTTGGTTAACAAGTGAGTGAATATTGACAGCGTGCTATAATACTTAAAGCAATTATTTTTCACCACATAGTCTCCGGTTGAGAAGCTAATTCCACATAAGATATGTGTGATCAAGGAAAATGCCAAATATTTGAAGGACAACAAAATGTCCATTAAGCGAAGACGCAATAAACTTAAAAAACGTGAGGACAGAAAACGGATCGCCCAAACTACCAAGCATAGTCTGATTGCATTGATCGTACTTTTGATCGCTATCATTCTTGTCTTGATATTCAGGCTAGGCGAGGGATTTTGGCCTATATGGATAGTTGAATATCGAACAGCAATCATGGCAATCTTATCATTTGTTGTAATCTTCTTGCTTATTTTGTCTCCAATTATCATAGATTTTAATAGCAACCCACGAGTTCTTTCTGGCCCAGGAAAAGACCCCCGACACGGTTGATGTCCATAAACTGATTTGTTTTGCAAGTCTTGATTCAAACTTTTCTAACACTTCTCTTATCTCCCCATTCTTGACAAATACATAACTTTGGCATAAAGTTAAGCCTGCTTAACTAAAAAGAAGGCTTAATTATGACCAAACCCGATCCATTCTCCAAAAGTGTGCACGACTTCATGGATGTTTTCATGCAGAGGTCCATGCACGGCTGGAGTCATTTCGTAAAATCCACCGGTCTCTCGATGCAGCAGTTCAGCATTTTGATGCAATTGCATTATCGCAGCCAGTGCGGCATCTCGGCTATCAGCGAACGCTTTGAAATCAGCAACGCGGCTGCCAGCCAGCTCGCGGATAAACTCGTCCAAAGCGGATTGATCGAACGCGTCGAGAGTCCCGAAGACCGCCGCGCCAAATTATTGACGTTGAGCGCCAAAGGCAAGAATCTAATCGAACGCGGCGTCGAAGAACGGTATCGCTGGATGGATAAACTCGCGGTCGAAATGAATGAGCAGGATCAGAAGAAGGTCACGAACGCACTCATCATTCTGACCGAAGCGGCGCGCAAGCTCGAACAAACATAGGCATGTCATTGCGAGGAGCAAAGTGACGAAGCAATCCGATTAAACAGGAGATTGCTTCTCGAAGACTCGCAATGATATCTCAAACCAATTCATATCCAATACATATTCAAGTTTTATAACTTTATTGTCTATTACTAAATCTCGAAAGGAACTTTATGCAAGCAACCATGTCCCGACCCAATACCAGCCGCGCAAGCGGCAAGCGTCCCGGCGCATCCGCCATCGGACGATCTTTCAAATATCTTTCCCATGCCGGACGCCAAGCCGCACTGCCATACATTTTTCTGGTCATTGCCACGCTGGCACAGTTAGCCATACCGGCGCTGATCGCCAGCATTATCAACGCGGTGACCAACGGTTATATTGCCTCGCAGGTTTTGCAGGCGCTGAATCAAATTCCACAGCAATTCATGAGTGCGGCGCTTCCAAAAATTCTCACCCAACTGAGTTATCCGGCAACTTGGACAAAAGATCAGCTTGTTGCTCAACTCAATGCAAACCTCGCCCATGCGCCTCAGGCATTGATCTGGTCCGTTGTTGCCATTTGTATCTTCGCGGCCTTCCGCGGCGTTTTCGCTTTCCTGCAAGCCTTCTGGGCAGAAAAGAACTCGCAATCCGTGGCGTATGATCTGCGCAATGATTTGTATTCAAAGATTCAAAAGTTATCGTTTTCATATCATGATCAAAATCAAACCGGTCAGTTAATGATCCGCGCCACGGACGATATTGAAAAGTTGCGATTGTTTATTGGTCAGGGTTTATTGCAATTGGTCGGCGCGATCATTTTGTTGACAGGCACGATCATCATTCTGTTCTCCACCAATGTCCCGCTGGCTTGGACGGCGATGCCCATCCTGCCGCTGGCACTGGTCTTGTTTTTTATTTTTGGCAGTGCCGCCCAGCCGATGTTTAGGAAAGTGCAGATCAAACTTTCTGCGTTGAATACCATTCTTCAGGAAAATTTGGCAGGCATCAAAGTCATTCAAGCTTTTACGCGTGAGAAACAAGAACAAGTAAAATTCCGCCGCGCTGCCGATGATTTGATGGGACAAGCCATCTCGGTCTCGAAACTATTCACCTTCCTGTTCCCCATGATCTTCCTGATCGCTAACCTCGGTCAAGCCGCCATCCTTTATGTGGGCGGCAAGCAGATCATCGCCGGCGCATTGACGCTCGGCGATTGGCAGGAATTCTCGTTGTATTTGATCTACCTGTTCTTCCCGGTCGCACAGCTCGGATTCATCATCACGCAGTTCGGTCAAGCCGCCGCCTCAGCGGATCGCATCTTCGAAATCCTGGATGCCAAGTCTGACATCGTGGATAAGCCCAACGCGATTGAACTGCCTTCCGTCAAAGGCGAGGTCAAATTCGAGAACGTGACCTTCCGCTATTTCCACGGAGGCGATCCGGTCTTGAGCGAAGTCACGTTCGAGGCCGCGCCCGGTGAACGCATCGCATTGCTCGGTGCGACCGGTTCTGGCAAAAGCACCATCATCAATTTATTGCCGCGCTTCTATGATCCCACCGAAGGCAAGATTACGGTGGATGGTCACGACTTGCGCGACATCAAGATCGAATCGTTGCGCAAACAAATTGGAATCGTCTTGCAGGAAACCACATTGTTCAGCGGAACCGTGCGCGAGAACATCGCCTTCGGTCGCTCGGATGCCAGCGAGGAAGATATCATTGCTGCGGCAAAAGCCGCGCAGGCGCATGACTTCATCATGTCCTTTCCCGACGGTTACAACACGCATGTCGGCGAGCGCGGCACCACCTTGAGCGGTGGACAAAAGCAACGCGTCGCGATTGCGCGTGCCTTGTTGCTCGACCCGCGCATCCTGATCCTCGACGACTCAACTTCCAGCGTGGACCTCACCACCGAATCATTGATCCAGGTCGCGCTCGACAAGCTAATGGAGAACCGCACCTCGTTCGTGATCGCCCAGCGCATCAGCACCGTGATGAGCGCCGATAAAATCCTCGTGCTCGATAAAGGCAAAGTCGTCGCCCAAGGCAAGCACACTGACTTAATGGAAAATGAACCGATCTATGCGGAAATTTATAATTCACAAATATTGGCGTATGAACACGAGCACGGACATATGCCGGAGGAGATTTAACCTATGATGGGTGGTCCCGGCCGTTTCGGCAACATGCTTAATCAGGAAACCCTCAAGCCGCGCAAGTTGAGCGAAACTCTCATGCGGCTTGTTGGATACTTTGGACGATTCGGATTTGCCGCTTTTCTTGCGATTCTATTCGTGGCAATTTCAACATGGACACAAGTTACCGTTCCTGAACTCACCGGTCAGGCTACAGATTGTTTTCTCGTTCCGCTTGGTGCGAGCAGCAGTTTCGGATCCTTTTCGACTTCACTCAGCACACAGGCTCAGGCCTCGGCACAAAGTTGCTGGATCGTGTCTGATCCTGCCAAGCTTAGCGGCACACAATGGATCGTCGCCAGCGCCTACCGCATCGGCGGATTCATTTCACCGGCTCTGACTGCTATGCAGAATCCCGATCGCGTAGCGGGTCTGGTGCGCTTGATCCTGATCGTGATCGCGCTATTCCTCATCGGCTCGATGCTCAGCGGCCTCACCTTCTTTACCATGTCATGGTCAGGCCAGCATGTATTACGCGCTTTGCGCGTGGATGTGTTCGAGCGATTACATCAGCTTTCGCTCAGTTATTATTCGGTGAATGAAGCGGGCGACTTGATGAGCCGCATCACCAATGACACCTCCGCCATTGAACAAGCCATCTCGTTCGCGCTGGTCAATGTCTTTAGCGGCATCCTGCTTTTGATCTGGGTCGCATACAATATGTTCACGCAAAACCTGCCGTTCGCTTTGCTCTCGCTGGCTGTTTCACCGATCATGTTCATTGCGACGATTTACTTCTCCGATCAGGCACGCAAAGCCTTCCGAAAAACCCGCACCGAGATTGGCAACGTCAACGCCGAATTGCAGGAAAGCATCGCGGCGGTGCGCGAAGTCCAAGCCTTCAATCGTGTTGACGAGAATATTGAAAACTTCAAAGAGGTCAACGCCGCCAACCGCGATGCCAACGTGCGCGCCGTATCGTTCACCGCCGCGCTCTCACCGACGTTGGAAGCGCTCGGTTATGTCGCGCTTGCCATCGTCACTGGCGTGGGCGGCTGGTACATGCTCAGCGGACAAACCTTATTGGGCACGGTCGTGACTTTCGGTTTGATCGTCACATTCCTTGCTTATGTTCAACGTTTCAACCAGCCGATTCAACAAATCGCGGTTTTATGGGGCAACATCCAGAACGCCATTGCGGGAGCCGAACGCATCTTTGGTCTGCTCGATGAAGTTCCGGCGGTGCAGAATAAACCCAGCGCAAAAGATATGCCGCAGATCAAAGGCAAAGTGGAATTCGATCACGTTTCACATGAATATGAAGATGGCGTGCCTGTGTTAAAAGATGTTTCCTTTACTGCGAACCCCGGACAAACCATCGCCATCGTTGGTCCGACCGGCGCAGGCAAAACCACTATTATTAATTTGCTGCCACGCTTCTATGATGTGACTAGCGGCGCGATCCGGATCGACGGCGTGGATGTGCGCGACGTCACCGCCGAGTCTATTCGCCGTCAGGTCGGTGTGGTGTTGCAAGATACATTCCTGTTCAGCACCACCGTGATGGAGAACGTGCGTTTTGGCCGCCCTGATGCAAGCGACGATGAAGTGATGGCCGCCATCAAACTGGCGCGCGCTGACACGTTCATCGAGCGACTGCCTGAAAAATATAAAACGATTCTCGGCGAGCGCGGCTCCGGTCTTTCTCAGGGACAGCGACAACTGCTTTCGATTGCGCGCGCCGCTTTAGCGGATCCCCGCATCCTCATCCTCGACGAAGCGACTTCCTCCGTGGACACGCGCACCGAACGCCTCATCCAGAACGCCTTCGACATCCTGCTCAAAGGCCGCACATCCATCGTCATTGCTCACCGCTTAAGCACCATCGTCAACGCCGATATGATCCTCGTGCTCGATCACGGGCAGATCATCGAACGCGGTAAGCATAAGGAATTGATGGACAAGCAAGGCTTTTACTACAACCTATACATGAGCCAGTTCAAGAAACAGGAAGAAGTGAAGGAAGTTGCCTTTGCAGAGAAATAACAAAAAGCAAAACGTAAAACACAAAGTCCCCGATCCA
>DATCTP010000046.1:0-2561 GCA_036567885.1 Anaerolineales bacterium
CCACCAAACCATCGGCGGTCACGCCGATCCAAACATTTTGTTCGGGCATGTCGCTGGCGGTCAATGCCTTTGCGCCTTTCGCGCCGCTCTTCAAATTCACGATCTGTGTGCGGCGCCGATCACCGAACGCTTCTTTGACTCGCAACAACTCATCCGCCACCACGCCGCGCATACGCTTGGCGGATTTCAACAGGTCAGTCAAATCCTTGATGATGGCGGTCACTTCCTTGTATTCGGTCTCGATCTTTTTGCGTTCGAGCGCAGCCAATCGTCGCAATTGCAAATCGAGGATCGCGGTGGCTTGCAACTCCGTCAGCTTGAAGCGCTTCATCAGTTTGGCACGCGCCGCATCCACGTCCGAGGCGCTGCGGATGATGTTGATCACTTCATCCAGATTCTTCAACGCGATCAAATATCCTTCTAGAATATGTGCGCGTTGTTTGGCTTTATCCAGATCAAATTCAGCGCGCCGCCTGATGACCGTCAGCCTGTGCTCGATATAGACGCGTAACGCCTGCTTGAGCGTGAGCGTGCGCGGCTCGCCGTCCACCAGCGCCAGCAGGTTGATGCTGAACGTGGTCTGCATCGGCGTGCGCTTATATAGATCATGCAGCACGATATTGGCATCTGCATTCTTGGTCAACTCGATGACGATGCGCATGCCCTGGCGATCCGACTCGTCGCGCAGATCCGCCAGTCCGTCGAGATGACCTTCGCGCGCCAACTCTGCGATGCGTTCGATCAGACTCGATTTGTTGACCATGTACGGAAGTTCGGTGACGATCAGGCGGCTCTTGCCGCGCTCCATTTCCTCCGTGTGGACTTTGGCTTGCACCGTTACGCGTCCGCGCCCGGACCCGTACGCGGCTTCGATGCCCTCTTCGCCTTTTTCTTCAACGATCACGCCGCCGGTGGGGAAATCGGGACCTTGAACGAATTCCATCAATTGATCCACATCAATGTCATCGAGCTTTTCCCAGCGGTCGAGCATATAAACGAGCGCATCCACGATCTCACTTAAATTATGCGGCGGAATCGAGGTCGCCATGCCGACCGCAATACCCGTTGCGCCGTTGACCAGCAGATTCGGAATCGCGGAAGGCAGAACGCTGGGTTCGGTCAAGGTGTCGTCGAAATTGGGAACGAAGTCAACCGTATTTTTATTGAGGTCAGCCAGCAGATCAATGGCGGGCGCGGTGAGACGCGCTTCGGTGTAACGCATCGCGGCGGGCGGATCGCCATCCACTGAACCGAAGTTGCCCTGACCATCCACAAGCATGGTGCGCAGCGAAAAATCCTGCGCCATGCGCGCCATGGCTTCATAAACCGCCAAGTCGCCGTGTGGATGATATTTGCCGAGTACTTCGCCGACGATACGAGCCGATTTTTTATATGCGGTATCGGCGCGGATGCCCATGTCGTACATCGCATAAAGGATGCGCCGCTGAACTGGTTTGAGTCCATCACGCGCATCGGGCAAAGCCCGCGCCACAATGACCGACATGGCGTAATCGAGATACGCCTGCTGCATTTCGCTATCAATGTCTATTTTGCGTACGAGACCAAGTTCCATAAATCACCTTTGTTCACCACTGAGACACACATGTGCCTGCGGCACAGTGCAGGCAGAGAACACAAAGAGATTCTTTGTGTTCACAAAAAAGCTTCATGCACTTTGTGGTGAAATTATGTTCTATTTCTATTCTGGGCTTATCTTACGGGGAAAAAAGCGCGGCGTCAAGGAGATTGCTTCTCGAAGACTCGCAATGACATCAAAGTTTAGGTTGTTTCTTATGCCAATCCGTCGCTTGCTGGTACGCATGTGTCGCTTGCAATAATAAATCTTCTCGGAAGTGCGGACCGATCAATTGCATTCCAACCGGCAAATTGTTTTTATCGAAGCCAGCGTTGAATGAAATCCCAGGCACGCCCGCCAAGTTCGCGGGCAACGTGAACACATCCTCCAAATACATCGCCAGCGGATCATTCACATGCTCGCCGATCTTGAACGCCGTGGTGGGCGCAGTCGGCGCGGCGATCACATCCACATCCTTGAACGCGTTTTCAAAATCGCGCTTGATCAGTGTGCGGACTTTCTGCGCCTGACCGTAATACGCGTCGTAATATCCCGCCGAGAGCGCATACGTGCCGATCATGATTCGGCGTTCGACCTCCGCCCCGAATTTCTGTCCCCGCGTTTTGAAGTACACATCCCACAGATTATCCGCTTCGACGCGCGGCCCGTAACGAATACCGTCATAACGCGCGAGATTTGCCGAAGCTTCGGCAGGCGCAATGATGTAATAGACCGGCACGGCGTATTCCGTATGCGGCAAACTGATCTCGCAGATTTCCGCGCCGAGATTCTTCAACACACCAATGGCAGCCCGCGTCTTTTCCTCGACTTCAGGCTGGATGCCCGTTATGAAATATTCTTTCGGCACGCCAATCTTTAATCCGCGCACTGCGTTTGTATCGAAATTAATTCGCGGAACAGGCTGGTTTACCGAGGTCGCGTCCTTTTCGTCGCGTCCCGCCATAATAGAAAAGATCATCCCCAC
>DATCTP010000047.1:0-2827 GCA_036567885.1 Anaerolineales bacterium
TCTACTACATCGGATTATTTCTAATCGACAGCACAAAACAACGAGCCGTATTGCATGCCGCATCGGGAGAAATGGGCGAACAAATGCTTCAGGCTCGCCATTCGCTAGACATCAACCATTCCTCCATGATCGGATGGTGCATCGCAAACAAACAAGCCCGCATCGCACTGGATGTTGGCAAGGATGCGGTTCGATTCAACAACCCTTTCCTGCCTCTGACGCGTTCTGAAATCGCGCTTCCGCTGGTTTCGCGCGGTGAAGTCATCGGAGGCATGTCGATTCAATCCGACAAAGAAGCGGCGTTCTCCGAAGAAGATATCACCACCCTGCAAGCCATGGCAGATCACGTGGCGAATGCGATTGAGAACGCCCGATTATTCACCGAACGCTCCACGCTCATCAACGAACTGGGCACGCGCAATGCTGAATTAGAGCGCTTTACCTATACGGTTTCTCATGATCTTCGAGCGCCGCTGATTACGATACGCGGATTCCTTGGATTCCTGGAACAAGACGCTCTTTCGGGAAATCCCGAACGCGTCGAAAAAGATGTTCAACGCATCGTAACAGCCACCGAAAAAATGCAGCAGCTATTAAGCGAATTATTGGAACTCTCCCGCGTGGGGCGCGCGTTAAATCCACCGGAGGAAATTCCTTTTCAGATCATCGTACAGGAAGCCGTTGAATTGGTTCGAGGCCGGTTAGATGCGAATGCTGTAAACTTGGAAATCGAAGAGAATCTCCCCAATGTGCACGGGGATCATTTCCGGCTTGTAGAAGTGATCCAAAATTTAGTGGATAACGCCGCCAAATTTATGGGAGATCAACCGAACAAACAAATTCAAATTGGGATGCAGGGAAAAGAATCCGATGGCAAAGCCATATTTTTTGTGCGCGATAACGGCATAGGCATTGATCCAAAATTTCATGAGCAGGTTTTCGGTCTATTCAACAAACTAGATTCACAGTCCGAAGGAACAGGCGTGGGACTCGCGCTGGTTAAACGGATCATCGAATTCCACGGCGGCAGAATCTGGATCGACTCGGACGGAAAGAACGGCGCCACGTTCTACTTTACACTTCCCTAAAAATTAGTATGGATGGAGCCACGTGGAATTTCATCTGGATCATATGGTGTAACTTGATACACATAGTAATTCAACCAATTTGAGAACAGTAGATTCGAATGTCCACGCCAGCGCACTTGCGGGTGCCGCGTCGGGTCATCCTCTGGATAATAATTATGGGGAATATGAATCGGCAAGCCTTTCTTCACATCGCGGTCATACTCAGACTTGAGAGTGAGCGGATCATATTCCGAATGACCCGTTACAAAGATGTGGCGTCCATCTTTTGTAGCAGCGATATAAATTCCGGCTTGATCTGATTCGGCAAGGATATTTAATTCATTAACTTTTTCCACATCGGCGCGGCGGATCTCAGTGTGGCGCGAATGTGGGGCGAAGAAAATATCATCGAAGCCGCGCAGGAGGCTTTCGGTCGAGGAAAGGGTGCGGTGCTCGAACACGCCGAACATTTTTCGCGGCAGATCATATTTGGGAATTCCGTAACGATGATAGAGTCCCGCCTGCGCGCCCCAGCAAATATACAACGTTGACTCAACGTTGGTCTCAGCCCAATCCATGATGCGCGTCAATTCGTCCCAATAGTCCACTTCCTCAAACGGCATCTGTTCGACCGGCGCGCCTGTGATGATGAAGCCGTCGAATTTACCATCGCGAATCGCATCGAACGTGACGTAATGATTCAGCAAATGCTCAGCATCCGTATTTTTGGAATCGTACGTTGCCGTGTGAAGAAGCGTGATCTCTATTTGAAGTGCGGAATTGCTAAGCAAGCGAAGGATTTGAGTCTCGGTTGTAATCTTTGTCGGCATAAGATTCAAGATTGCAACGCGAAGCGGACGAATATCCTGATGGATTGCGCGTTCCTCGCCCATCACGAAAATGTTTTCGTTTTCAAGGATTACACGCGCCGGAAGCGTGGATGGAATTTTGACAGGCATACGCCAACTTTCTCCCATCTCCCTTGCGGGAGATGGGTTGAAGTACAACGCTTATCTATTGAGCGCCTGATCGAGGTCCCACAAAATATCGTCAATATCTTCGAGACCGATGCTCAGGCGAACAAAATCAGGACTCACGCCCGCCGCGACTTGATCTTCTGGGCTGAGCTGGCTATGTGTGGTGGTTGCCGGATGAATGGCGAGACTCTTTGCATCGCCGACGTTGGCGAGGTGGCTAAACAGTTGCAGATTCTCGATGAACTTTTTACCAGCCTCCACGCCGCCCTTGATCCCGAATCCAAGAATCGCGCCTGCGCCTTTCGGTAGATATTTTTTAGCACGCACATAATCCGGATGACTCTTGAGTCCGGGATATGTCACCCAACTTACTTTTGGATGTTTTTCAAGATATTCCGCCACGGCTTGTGCATTCTGCACATGACGTTCCATGCGCAGACTCAACGTCTCGATACCTTGAATGGTCTGCCAGCTGTTGAATGGAGCTTGGCACGCGCCGATATCGCGCAGAACTTGCACACGCGCCTTGATGGCGAATGGCGGCAAACCGGATTCTTTCAAGTCGGCATAAACCAAACCATGATATGAAGGATCGGGTGTGGTAAAGTTTTCAAACTTGCCACTCCGCCAATCATAATTTCCGCCATCCACAATGACGCCGCCGATGGTGGTTCCATGTCCACCGATGAATTTGGTGGTGCTGTGTGTGATGATATGCGCGCCCCATTCAAACGGTCGGAAGAGATACGGCGTGGCGAAGGTGTTGTCAATCATCAACACGAG
>DATCTP010000048.1:0-3276 GCA_036567885.1 Anaerolineales bacterium
GCCTGCCCTGAGCGAAGTCGAAGGGTGAGAAAGAAGCGTGCCACCTCCCAACGGAAACGCGTTGGGTCGCGATAACATCTTCAAAGCTTCTTCGAGGGTTTGTGGTCGGTGATATTCAGTAATCATAGTTTGCTCCAAAAAAAACGGGTATCTTTATTATACAAGATACCCGTTCGTAATTGGCATTAGTCGTCTGGATAAACTTTCCAGCCTAATTCTGGAAGCAATGACATATCGAATTGATCTTCAGGCACGTTGATGTGCAGGGCGTTGGCTTCAGCGAGCAGTTCGTTCGTTTCCGGATCATAGATGCCAGCCCAGCTTTCAGCCATCTTGCTTCTGAGCTTGCCCGCTTTGCCGATAATTCTCAATGGCTTGCCGATTGGCACGTTCTTGCGGTATTTGATTTCGAGTTTGCCGGTGAACATAAAACGCGGATGCAATGGGTCGCTGCCCATGTGGGCGCGTCCGCTGATTTCATCGAGCAGCGCGGCGACGATGCCGCCGTGTAACACGCCGGGATAACCTTGAAAGTGTTCCGGCGCCGTGTAGGTCGATTCGACCACTCCGGGTCCGGTTTCGTAAATGTGCAAATGCAAACCGATGGGATTTTCGATTCCACAGATGAAACACATTTTGGAGTTGGGTTGTTTAATGCGTCTGTCAGCCATTATCTTTCTCCCCAATGCATGGCAATCGTGCCAAACATCAGTCGTTTGAAATGGACATTCTTGAATCCGGCGTCGGTCATGCGCGCCGCGAGTTCTTCGGCGGATAAAAATCCTTCGGTGGAATCGGGCAGGTATTGATACGCATCGGTCATGCCGGAAATCAACGTTCCCAGTATAGGGATGATCACATGCATGTGAATCCAAATGAAGGGCGACAAAATATTTTTCTTTGGGCGCGTGGTATCGAGGATGACGATTCGTCCACCGGATTTGAGCGCGCGGTATTGTTCCTTCAATGATCGGCTCACATCCGTGACGTTCCGCATTAAGAAACCGGATGTGACCGCATCGAAGGTTGAATCTTTGAACGGTAGATTCAACGCGTCGGCGGCGGAATACGGCGGATCGTTGGGCTTGCGTCCGACGCGCATCATTTCAAGCGTGAAGTCGGCGGCGATGATATGCGATTGCGGATTCCGCTTCAGCGCCTCACGCGCCAGATCGCCGGTGCCCGCTCCGAGGTCGAGAAGTGAAGCGGATGGTTTCATCTGCGCCAGCCGAATCACTTCCTTGCGCCATTGCACATCCTGTCCGCCGGTCATCAAGCGGTTCATCAAATCATAACGGCGCGCAATGCGTGTGAACATGCCCTGCACATATTCTGCGCGTTCCTTACCTGTAAGATTGGTCATGGTATTTTCCTATTTCATTTCTTCTTCGAGTTTGGTGGTGGGTGCGATCAGGAAGATGATATTGTCCCACGCGATGTGACTCACGATCAACGCGCCGAGCGGAACACCGAGCGCATACAATGCGCCCCAAAATCCACCGGCGATAGTGGCCGCGCCGATCAGAGTAAAATTTCCGCTGGCGGTATGGACTGTGCTGTATGCTGCCGTGCTCATCACCCAGCCCCAAAATTTTCCAAACTTTTTCATCAAACCATCCTGCAAGAATCCGTGCCAGAAAATTTCTTCGGATGGACCGACCACCAACCCGAGTCGCAATACCAATTCTTTGCGCGGACGAAGCCGCTTGAGCGCGTAAATCGAATCGATTTGCTGTCCGCCGTTCGGAACGATCTTACGCGATATTTTATCGCCGATTTGAAAGATGCCATATAATGCCGCCGCTGATCCAAGACCGAGAATAATTTCTTTCAAGCCAATACGCGTATGACGAAGTTCGGGTTGAGTGGTCAACGCCAAACTGCCGAGCGTGATGCCGGTTCCGGTCATGCGGTCCCAGAATTTTTTGCGCGGACCGCGAAAGGTCAAGGCGAAAAGCGCCGCGGCTAATCCGAGGCTGAAGCCAAGCAGTGGTAAAGATTTTTTCATAAAGTATGTCCTAACAAAATTCCGAATACGTATAGAATGCCGAAGGCGGCATGGAGTTGGGCGGTTTCAAGATCTATTTTTGCGATGGCGCGCTGTACGCCGTTGATGCCCATTTCTGCTGAACGAATCGAGCGGACAAAGAACGGCATGGATAATAGCGTCAATAGAACTGCGGTGGGTAGGATGTTAAATAGAACTGTCAGCGCAATGATGAGGTATGCAGTTGTGACTAATCCAATATAAGTCAGGTGCGCCCATTTCCTTCCAACCAAAGCAGAATAGGTTCCGTAACCGTAGCGCACATCGTCTGCAATATCGCGCCATTCATTTCCATGTCCTATGGCGACAACCAATAATCCCAAAGGAAGACTGACGATAATCGAGAGCCAGGTAAAGGTTCCAGTGATGGCGTAATATGCGCCGCCTGCCATCAAGGGTCCGAAGGCTAAAAACATAAAGGGAAGTCCCATGGCTTTGTATTTATATTGGAATGGCGGAGCAGTATAACCATACGCGAGAATCAACCCGATCAGGCCGAGTAGTATCATCATCCAGCCGCGCTCGATGATTAAGTATATGCCGAATAAAGCAGCTAATAAGAAGGATGCAAAGGCGAAATAAAACGCGCCGGTTTCCCGGAGCCGACCTTTGAGCAGCGCCTGACTAGCGCGCGGCGAAGTGATTTCGTCTACTCCGTGGCGCACATCGTAAATCTCGTTGATGATGTTTGCGCCGATTTGGAGCAATAAGGAAGCGGCAAGCGTCACCATCATTAATGATACGTTGAGCGCTCCCTGCGCATAAGCCAGTGCGCTTGCTGCCAGAACCGGCATCAGGGAAATGGTATAGGAAAAAGGCCGCGTGATTTCGGTCAAGCCGCTTCCGGTACGCCAGGCGCGCTCGAAAACACTGAGTCGTTCGCGGTCTTCCGGTTTCTTTTCCGAAGTCAAAGAATACACCTTTTCAGTTGTGGGGGATTTGCTTTTGATGGCGGATGATCCGTATAAATGAGCGGCATGCAGAATCTTTTGGATTTGATCTTCTTCCTGAAGAACGGGTTGCAGGATGGGCGTGGTCATGCCAGCTTCGTTATAACGCACAGCCGCTTCTGCGACCTCTTCAGCTGTTCCGCATAGCATGAACGAATCCAACATTTCATCCGGGATAAGTTCTGCGGCTTTGTGGAATTCTTCGGCGCGCCATGCGGCGGCAATTTGATCGCGCAGGTCAGGTTCAAACCCGGCTTGCTGCAACGAGAAGTTCGATAG
>DATCTP010000049.1:0-7415 GCA_036567885.1 Anaerolineales bacterium
CGAGAAAGCACTTTTCAAAGCATGCGGAAGATTTGGAATCCAGATGATTATCCAATCTGGAAAAAATTTATCGAAGACAATCTGTCGAAATTGTGACGCGAATTGCTGTTTTGCTTATTTTCTCGCGATGTAACTATAGGAATATCGGCTCATAATTTTTATTTGCAATTGAAAAGCCTTTGTACTAGAATCTCCCTATCAACCAAAGGAGAGAGATATGACAACAATCGCGTCTAAACCCGCGCCCGTTACAGATTCCCGTCCCATGACCGAGGAAGCGGACTTCCTCCAGATCAAATCCATTGACCACGTCCACTTTTATGTGGGCAATGCCAAACACGCTATGTTTTATTGGTGGAAAGCCTATGGCTTCAAACCTGTGGCGTATTCCGGTTTGGAAACCGGCAACCGCGACTTCGCCTCGTACGTTTTACAGTCAGGGCAGGCACGGTTTGTTGTTTCTGCGCCCTACGCGCCGACCAGCGAAATCGCCGCGCATCACATGGTTCACGGCGATGGAGTCAAAGTGATCGCGCTGGAAGTGGACGATGTCGAAAAAGCGTGGAAGGAAACCACTTCACGCGGCGGCAAGTCCGCTTGGAGTCCGCGTGAACAAAAAGACGACTTTGGTATCTATCGCACATCCGCAATTTATACATATGGCGAGACACTTCATGTCTTTGTGGATCGCGATGACTACAAAGGCGTGTTTGCGCCCACCTATCGCCCCATTCAAAACAAAGAAGCTCAATCCGTTGGACTCGCCGCGATTGACCACATTGTCGGCAATGTGCAATTGGGCAAGATGAATGAATGGGTTAACTTCTATCACAAAGTAATGGGCTTTCGTCAATTGATGCACTTTGATGATAAAGATATATCAACCGAATATTCGGCGTTGATGTCTAAGGTGATGTCGAACGGAAATGGCCGCGTCAAATTCCCGATCAACGAACCCGCAGAAGGCAAGAAGAAGAGTCAGATCGAAGAATATCTCGATTATTATCTGACGCCCGGCGCACAACATATTGCACTGATCACTGGCGATATCATCAAGACTGTTTCACAATTAAAGAGTAACGGCGTGGAATTCCTGCGCGTGCCTGAAACCTATTACGAAGTTTTACCCGACCGCGTTGGCAAGATTGACGAAGACATGAAAACCATTCACGATCTCGGTATTCTGGTGGATCGCGATGATGAAGGTTATCTGCTTCAAATTTTCTCCGCGCCGATTCAGGATCGTCCAACCATGTTTATTGAAGTCATTGAGCGTCACGGCTCGCAAAGCTTCGGCAAAGGCAACTTCAAAGCGCTCTTCGAGGCGCTCGAACTCGAACAGGAAAAACGAGGCAACCTTTAATGAAGTTCGTGACCTTCTCGACTTCCAATTCCGCATTGTGCCCCGGCTTGTTATTTGACGATGGGATTCAAAGTATTCCCTTTGCTTCATTAATGGATTTGATTCAAGCCGGTGATGAAGGACTCGAGCGCGTCCGCAACGTTCAGGATAAAAGCCGGATTCCGTTAAACGAAGTCCGGCTTCACGCTCCAATTTCGCGCCCGACCACGCTGCGCGATGGCTATGCCTTCGAGACTCACGTCAAGACCGCCAACGCCAACCGCGGACGGGAAGTGCCAGCCGAATGGTACAAGTTTCCCGTTTTCTATTTTACGAATCCGAATAATATCTACGGACCCGACGATGAAATCCCGTATCCATCATATACCCAAGAGTTGGATTATGAACTTGAGATCGCGGCAGTGATCGGGAAACCCGGCATCAATATCAAACCGGAAGATGCGCCCAAACATATCTTCGGTTACACTATTTTCAACGATTGGTCTGCGCGCGATATCCAACGCGAAGAATTGAAAGTTGGACTTGGTCCCGCAAAAGGAAAAGACTTCGCCTCCGCCCTCGGACCGTACATTGTCACAGCGGATGAATTGGCTGATAGAATGGTAAGCCGTCCCGGCGTCTACGATTTGGCGATGCGAGGGTGCATCAACGGAGTCGAAAGATCGCACGGCAACTTCAAAGATATATATTGGTCATTTGGCGACTTGCTGGCACGCGCGTCAGAATATGTTACTTTATTGCCCGGCGACGTGATCGGTTCCGGCACGGTCGGCACCGGATGTCTTTTGGAATTGACCAAAGCCCAAGGTCCGTGGTTGAACGAAGGCGATGTTGTCGAACTTGAAATCGAGCGCTTGGGAACGCTGAAAAACAAAGTTGGCAAACGATCATGACCGTCGAAGATAAACCTGTCATTACCATTCGTCCCAAAGGCACGCATCTCACCAAACAAAGCCTTCCTAACTTTGAAGGGGTTTCTGCAAGCACAGCAGGCTCAACCCAATTATGTATGCATCTCGTCATCATTCCGCCCGGTGGAAAAGCCACGCCGCATTATCACAACGGATATGAAACCGCGATCTATATCATCCAGGGCCGCGCCGAGACAAAGTACGGTCCGAACCTTGAATATTCGAGTATCAACGAAGCCGGTGATTTTTTGTTCATCCCGCCGAACGTTCCGCACCAGCCGGTGAACTTAAGTGATAAAGAACAAGTCATTGCGGTTGTAGCGCGCAACGATCCAAACGAACAGGAAAGCGTGGTTGTGATCGAAGAGCCAAAAGCTGAGTCGAAAAAATCAGGATGAGTTCAAGGATTTTGCTCAAGACAATTTTTGGAATCGTTTTGCTTACTGTAATTCTTGCATGCAGTTTGGTCAGTGCGCCAACCACGTCATCGCCAACGCTTTCAGCCGCAACCGCACAAATCCGGAATGGCATTCCCGTTTTCGCATCGCCAATCAGGCTGGTGATCCCGGATGGACTCGCAACCGGTGCCAGCGCCAAAACGATTAGCGCGGTAACCGATCAAACCGGCGCGCCATGGGATATCGCGCCGGCGCATCTTCAATTGACCTTTCAAGGTTATCCACCGAACGGAAGTTTTCACGTTCCTCAATTGTTCGTTTATCCCGCGCAGGATTATGCCACGGCGAATCCATCCGCGGCGGAAAGCATCAAGCGATTACAAGCGGTTTTGTCGAATCCGAATGCGCAATACACAAACGATCAATTGCCGTATGTTCCGTTTTTCAACGCCGGACAAGTTTTTGCGGCGCAGGAAAAAATCATCCAATTCAATGGCGGCGCTGGCATCCGTATCGTGACGCAATACGCGCAGGATGTTTCGCCGATCAACAACGGCAGTTTGTTCTATCACTTTGAAGGCTTGACCAGTGACGGAAAATATTACATCGTCGCCATCCTGCCGACTCGGTTATCCTTTCTTCCCGCGGACAATAATCCCGGTTCGCCGGTTCCATCTGGTGGAATCGCTTTCCCGCAAAACAACGCGTCCGGCGTGGACTATGAAAATTATTTCAAGCAAATTACAGACAAGATCAACGCGGCCCAGCCTGATCAATTTTCTTCATCGCTCACTTCGTTGGATTCATTAGTTCAATCTATGACCATCAATCCCTGAGCATTTGTCGTTTAGCAAATGGATCTGGAGCATTTCTTTGTTAGAATAGTCTGGAGCATCGAACCGATTGCTTCAGGATGAAAGGAGTTCAAAATGGAAAAACGACGTCAACTTGCCAGCGATACTGGCCTCTACACGTATGAGACGTTCGAAATCCTACTGACCTACGAAATCGCTCGCGTCCAACGATATCCCGGTCCGTTGTCTTTGATGCATCTTTCAATCGCTACCGAAAATCTCGCACCCGATGCTATAAAACAGGCTCATACCGTCATGACGAATTTGCTGGATCGTTCCCTGCGCATTTCGGATGTGCCCGCCCATTACAAAGATGATTTCCTGATCCTGCTTCCCTCTGCGAGCAGCGATGCCGTGCGCGCCGTGGCAGAACGGATCCTCGGACAATTTCGTATTACTCAAAACATCGCTACGGGCAAGCTTGGCTCGAAACGGAATGCCTATCTTGGCATCACCACCAAAAGCGGCGGCGACATTACATCGGATAAACAAATTCTGGCGGAAGCTGCCGCTGCCATGAATGAAGCCCGTGCGCGTCAGTCTTATACGTATATTGACTTTGCAAATATTTCAAGCGGTTTACACAAACCTTAGAGGAGGTTCTCATGCCTTTCTATCACAAGCTTGGCGAACTTCCGCACAAGCGCCATACGCAATTCAAGAAACCTGATGGAAAACTTTATCGCGAAGAATTGATGGGGCTGGAAGGATTTTCATCCATCCAGTCCATTCTTTATCATCATTTCCTGCCGCCGCGCGTGACGAAGACCGAAGACTACGGTTCGCTCAAACCCGAATACGTGGACTTCGGCCCCATCCGCCACCGCGCTTTTAGAACGGTTCAAGCCCCGCTCGGAGCGGATCCCGTTTCGGCGCGGATTCCACTGCTCGGCAACAATGATGTGATTCTTGGTGTGGCGCGCTCTTCAACGAACATGGATTATTTCTATCGCAACGCGCAGGCTTACGAAACGTGGTTCGTCCATGAAGGCAACGGCGTGCTGAAAAGTCAATTTGGCAATTTGCCGTTTCATTCTGGTGATTACATCGTTATACCTTTTGGAACGACCTGGCGAATGCAATTGGATTCAAAAGAAGCGCGCTTCTTCACGATTGAGAATCCATCGCAAATCGAGCCGCCGCGCCGTTACCGTAACGATTACGGTCAAATGCTCGAGCACGCGCCGTATTCGGAGCGCGACCTCCGCGTGCCGTCAGA
Source organism: Anaerolineales bacterium (assembly GCA_036567885.1). GTDB lineage: Bacteria > Chloroflexota > Anaerolineae > Anaerolineales > Villigracilaceae > Fen-1038. The sequence goes on from DATCTP010000049.1 coordinate 4,746, forward strand.
GTTGGAAACGCACACGGAGCGCGGCCGCTTCGAGGTCCGCATAAAGGTGCGTGACCGATTGACCTGTCATGAATTGGATCACCATCCTTTCGATGTTGTCGGCTGGGACGGTTATCTCTATCCATGGATTTTCAACATTGCCGATTTCGAACCCATCACCGGACGAGTCCATCAGCCGCCGCCCGCTCATCAGACTTTCCAAGGGCACAACTTCGTGGTCTGCTCGTTTGTGCCGCGTCTATTCGACTATCACCCCGAAAGCATTCCTGCACCTTACAATCATTCAAACATCAACTCGGATGAAGTGATCTATTATGCCGAAGGCAATTTCATGTCGCGCAAAGGGATTGACCAATACGATATTAGTTTGCATCCTTACGGGCTTCCACATGGTCCGCAGCCCGGCATGACCGAAGCCTCGATTGGCAAAAAAGAAACCAATGAGTTAGCTGTGATGGTGGATACGTTTTATCCATTGCAACTTACGAAGCAAGCTGTTGAGATGGAGAAGCCCGAATATATGGCAAGTTGGCTGGAAGGAACTGGAGAATAGAAACCAACGCAATGACCACGTTAACACCGTTTATTACCCGCCTGATGAGTTTGCGTGACCCACATGCTGATGCTCACTCTGTCCATGTCGCCGATCTATCTTTCGCGCTTGGAAAAGCGATTGACTTGAAGTCGGATGAATTGGAACTTTTGAAATACGCCGCATCGATTCACGATATCGGTAAAATGGCCATCAATGAATTCATCATCAACAAGCCGGGACGATTCACCGAAACCGAATACTTCATGGTACAGCAACATGCCAAGATCGGAGCAAGTCTCGTGGAAACGTTGGATATCGATCCTTCCATCCATTCGATCATCCTGAACCATCATGAAAATTTTGACGGAACCGGTTATCCAAACCGCAGAAAGGGCGACGAGATTCCTTTAGGTGCGCGTATCGTCCGGATTGCGGATACCTACGACGCGCTGACCAGCAACCGCGGCTATCGTTCCGCCTATTCACACAAAAAAGCTTTGGAGATTATGGAACACGATTCAACATTTTTTGAGCCAACCCTGCTGGATGTGTTTTTCAGGAAAATGGCGCGCAAACATTAGGGGTAAATAGCGATAAAGCTCAACGACTTTTATGTTATAAACATACTTGTCAAATTCGTTGAGATAAAACAGGAATTGAATCTATATGAAATCGCGCACAGCCGTTTTGATTCTAGCGGGCGCGTTGATAATGCTCTCGTCCGCCTGTGGAGCAGCCGCTCCAACTCCCGCGCCATTGACCATTAATGAAGCGGCTTCTACGCTCGTGGCAATCACCTTTCAAGCGGCGACAAGGTCAGCCAGCTTGAATACGCCCACGCCTCTGCCTTCGCCCATCGTCACGCCGACATATGCCAAACCGCTTCTATATATCAATGATAATGCCCAGTGCCGTACGGGTACGAGTCCCAATTTCAAAGCGGTAGCCGCATTGAGCGCCGGTATGACCGTCGAAATTGTCGGCAAGGAAACGTCACAAAGCGCATGGTTGGTCAAAGTGCCGAACAGCGCCGACACGTGTTGGATTCTGGCAGGGGATGGTTCCCCCAGCGGAGATTATGAAAGTTTGCCGGAAGTTACGCCGCAGCCCAGCACGCAGAAATTGCCGAGCTCACCGGTCATTGTTGCCTGGCCTTGGTTTTGCACATATTCCGATGGGGTGATGTATAAGGCCACTGTAAATCTTTCATGGATCGATCCGGCGAATGACGCCAATGGTTTCCGCGTGTACAGGCAGGGCACGCAGATTGCGGATTTGCCGGCGTCGAAAACCTCGGTTGTGGATACGTTCAATATTGTCCTTGGCACGAATCTGCCGTACAGCGTCGAGGCGTATAATGATGCCGGAACATCTCCGCCGCGGACGATTACGATTCAGTCCATTTGCAAATAAATGTGTCGGAATCAAGGAGCAGTTATGAGAAAGCTCTTGGTAGGATTTTGCATATTGATGCTTGCCGCGCTGGCTTGCAATTTCAACGTGAAGTTGACGCCTTCGCCTCAACCGCAATCCGCCATCGCGACCATCGTCGCCGAGACGATGCGGGCAGTGGCAACCGCTTCCAGCACGCCGGTAGCGGTTCTCAATACACCAACCTTAATCCCCCCTTCGCCCTCGCCATCACCAACGCCAATGGCGGTCATCAAAGCCGTCGCGTTTTGTCGAAGCGGACCGGGCGAAAATTATAAGAGCTTCGCCAATCTCAATTCGAATCAAAATGTGGTGTTGCTCGGAAAAGATCCAACGGGACAGTATTGGCTCATTCAAATTCCATCGGGAACATGCTGGGTCGCGGCGCAATTTGTCACGGTCACAGGTGATACAAAAAATGTTCCAGAAATGACTCCACCGCCCGTTACCACGTCCGGTATCCCTGCAGGACCGGGAAGTTTATTCTATCAATATTCGTGTGGTAATTCTGGAAGCCTGACTACGCAGCTCACCTGGGTCGATTCATCGAACAATGAGAGTGGCTTTCATGTTTATCGAAACAGTTCACTTATCGCGACTTTGCCAGCAAATTCCACCAGTTATACGGATACCACAACTTTAACGAGTGGAAGCACGATAACCTATGGCGTGACCGCGTATAACGATTTTGGAGAATCTGCGCC
>DATCTP010000050.1:0-3159 GCA_036567885.1 Anaerolineales bacterium
GGTTCCGGTCTGCGCGGTGCCGATCAGGTCGCGTCCGCGCAAGGCGGCTGGGATGGCCGCTTCTTGAATCGGCGTGGGGGTTTCATAACCTGCTTTTTTGATTCCCTGCATGAGGCGGGAATCCAAATTGAATTGTTCGAAGTTCACGATTTCCTATTCTTCAGAAGTCAAACGTAGTAAAAAATTGGGCACGCGCCCAAATAAGGGACAGCGACGGACTGCTGATGTTGTTTTGGTATGAAGTCATTATAACCAATAAACGCGAATTTTTATCGTTCTGGATTCTCCTCGTCGCGCTCCCAATTAGCAGGATTGGTTTCGATGTAGGCGCGGATACGCGCCCATTCTTGTTCATCACGGATAATATGTTCATAATAATTGCGCTGCCAGATGGAACCTGCAATGGTTTCATCGAATGCAATGGCGCGTTTGGTCACCGAGGATTTGAAACCAACAATGAAGGATGATAATGATTTTGGCACAGGACCGCGCGGGTGATGGTTTATTGGTAGGGGCGACTGGCCAGTCGCCCCTACGATTTGCACGACGCCATGAATATGATTTGGCATAACAATGAAATCTCCGGCCTCGAGATGAATTTCTTTTCGAATGGTTGTCGATGCAAACCATTCCTCGCGAACAATCTTGCCAATGAAGGATAAAACCATCTGTTCATCTGCAATCTTTCCAAACAAACATTTGCGTTGAAATGTAACCAGCGTCACGAAATATGCTCCATTTTGGGAATAATCATATTCATTGAGACGAATCGACTTGCGGTGATATTTTGGTTGATCAGGTTCCATTGAGAAAATTATACCTTCGCTAAAAAATCCATTTGATGCGCGATGTAAACCAACTCACCGCGCTCAATCTGTGCGCGTCGTTCTAAAAGCCAATCCGCAAAAGCCTTTGCGTCCAAGTCTTTATGTCCCGTCAGTGACTCTTCGAAGAAATGCAAAATGAAAAACAGAAAATATTTTTCGTCGGCGGGATATTTTCCATTGATCGAATGCACCACCCAATCCGATGCGCCCGCCGCTAGAATCTGCGCGCCCACCGAATGTAAATGAGAAAATAAATGCCGTCCCGTTCGGCTGTCACCGCCGGTCGGGCGCGTGTCCATTGACTCGTGATACAGTCGTTCAATCAGTTCATCTAGTGCGGCATCAACGGTTGGTTCGAAAGTTGTCAAGCCGTCGAAGTTGATCGTCAGCCACGCCAAAGATTTCGTCAGCGAAAATAATTTTGGAAGACTTTCGGGCAACGGGAATAAATCCAACACCGCATGTGCGATCAATAAATCTGACTTTGGCGGATTTGTTTTGATGAAATCAAAAACATCGGCGCGCTTGAGTGTGACGCGTATATCCCGCGCCTGATCTCGCAACCAGATTTTATTCTCTGCGATTCTTTCCACCCTCATGCCTGCTGACTCAGCCCATTTCGGAATCCACTCTGATGCATACGCAATGTTTTCGTTCATCTCATCAAGCGCAAGATAATCGGCATTCGTCAATAACCCCCATTCGATAAGACGCGTCAACATCGTCCCAATCCCCGCGCCGATTTCAATCACACTGATTGGGGAAGGCGGTATATTGGCTTTCAACATATTGAAGACATCCTTGTTGAGAGCGCGGTCATCCACGGTTTGTTTTGAATGAAGGTAATGAGGAAAAGAATATTCCATAGTTATTATTTGGTAATAATCATTTGCAAGAGAAAATCTCGAATGCGATCCATGGTCTCTTCCCATGTCGGCTGTCGTTGATAACGTTTCAACGCGTTGATAGACATCCGTGCGAGTAATTCGCGATCATTTGCCAGCCTTGTCAATCGCTCGGCCAGTATCGACGCATTCTCTGGCGGAATCAAATATCCATTCTCGCCATCTGTAATGAACTCTGAGGCTGCGCCAGATGTGGTCGCAATGGCAGGCAAGCCGAATCCCATGCCTTCGAGATAGGCGATTCCAAAGCCTTCATACGATGACGGAACGACCATCACCCGTGCATATTCAAGTCGTTCGAGGAGCGGTTCGCCATCCAAAACGCCATGAAAGAAAACTTTGGATGATAAGCCACAGGCATTAGCTTTCTCTTGCATCTTATGGACATAAGCTTGATCAACCGTGAGTGAACCGACCACATCGAGTCGAAAGTCAAAGGTCTGATGTCTTAATGCTTCAAGCAAAACATGCAATCCTTTGAGCGGAATTATGTTGCCAAGGAAGAGTAAACACAATGGATTAGGCTCATTGGCTCGTGAGCGAATCTGATTTCCATTAAGATGTAATCCAAAACGATCGGTGGGCGGATGGGCAACGATAAACCGCTTTTGTTCTCCAATCAAAGCTTGAACCGCATCACATGTTGTACTGGAATTAAAGATGAAGCCGTCTACGGAATTGAGATATCTTCGTTCAATGATTTGATACAAATCATTTTGCCATGCGGAGCGTGGCTCGAGTGAATGTAAATTGTGGACGAGGCTGACAACAGGATATGAATGTTTTTGTCTATTCGTTTTGAGCAATGATGGATGATTGAGTTCGTCTTCGATAATGAGATCAAATCCGCGTGGCAAACGGAAGTAAAAATTATCCAGGAGGTATGCGGCATAATTGCGCTGTGGCAACGAAATGACTTCAACTTGGTCGCCGCGTCTTCTCAGCGATTCGACCAAGTTGCGATCATAAAGATAGCCGCCACTCACTGTATCTAACGAGCCATAAATGATTAAGCCGATCTTCATCTTTTAACAACAAAAGCCGCCCACGCATTTTCATTTTCCCACAACTTGACTCGCAGGGCAGTGATGTTCTTTGTTTGGATGCAATCGCTTAGAGAAATGGCAAGGATGCGCGCAAAGTTTTCAAGGGACGGATTCAAATCCTTGAACTCAGGCTTATCATTGAGCATCTGCTCTTTGTAATAACCAACAACTTCATTGAGATTTTTTTCGACTTCTACAATATCTACAAGGTAGCCATGTGTATCGAGTTCTTTTCCTTCGAGCTGCAATTCGAGAACATAATGGTGTGAGTTGGGAAAATTTTCCGGTCCCCAATCTCCACCAATGAGAAAGTGGCGGGCAATGAAGTCGCGGCGAACAGCGAGAGTATACATAAAGCGCTCCTGTGAAGATGAGCTATCT
>DATCTP010000051.1:0-2049 GCA_036567885.1 Anaerolineales bacterium
TTACAGCCTAGAATGACCGCATCAACAGCAAGCGGCTGTTGAAATTCATAAAAAGGAGATCAAAATGAAAATCAACCGCTTTATCGCTTTGACTGCCATCGCCTTGCTCGTGGTGGGCGCAATGGGTACCATGGCATTCCGCTCGTTCGCACTGGGTACGCAAACTGCTGCGGGCACGCGGGCGCAAACATCCCTTGCTCAGGCGTCAGCTTGCTCGCAAGACCAAGCTGACGGAACGGAGGTAACATCGTCCGTTGACACGGATAATGTTGACCTGCAATGCGGCGACCAGAGCACTTTGGACACCGGCACGGCCGCCGCCACGGAAACTGTCGGCAGTGTGGAAGCACCAGCTAGTGCTGAGTCTGCTAACGAAGCCCAGCCCTCCGATGGACCGAACGGCCCCTCCGTTCAGGTTGACCAATCCGGGCAGAATGATGGACAGTTTGGGCAGTAACCCTACACCAAAGTACGCTGAGTAAAAATTAAGCCGCTTGATTTCTTCATCAAGCGGCTTAATTTCTTCGTCGAGCGGCTCCATTTCTCTGTCAAGCGGCTTCATTTGAGTTTGTGCCGTTGAACCTAAGACCTGCCTTTCTTTTGATTTTCAAACTTTAGACAGCACATCAATCTGCCGCCAACGCATCTTCTTCTGTTTCCTCTCTCTTCTCCATTACTCCATACTGCACTTCCAACTCATGACGGAACTGCTGAGTGTACAAGCGATAGTAATGTCCGCGCATACCCAACAATTCAGCATGCGTGCCTTGCTCGGCGATTCTTCCGCCTTCGATCACAATGATTCGATCTGCCCGTCGAATGGTGGATAAGCGATGAGCAACGACAAACGATGTGCGCCCTTTCATCAAGGCTTCCATACCGCGTTGGATTAACGCTTCGGTCAGCGTATCCACCGAGGAAGTCGCTTCGTCCATGATGAACAGTTCGGGTTTGGCAAGCACAGCCCGCGCCAGCGAGATCAACTGTTTCTGTCCAACCGAAAGCAGATTTCCGCCTTCGCCCACGTTTTGGTCATAACCTTTTTCGAGCGTTAGGACAAAATCATGTGAGCCGGCGATCCTGGCGGCAGTTTCTACTTCGGCATCGCTTGCCTCGAGTCGGCCATAACGGATATTCTCGCGCACCGTCCCAGAAAATAGATGCGGCGTCTGCAAAACGATCCCGATTCTTGAATGGATCGATTCCATTGTATATTCGGTGTAGTCGCGCCCGTTGATACGGATCACTCCGTTGCACGGTTCGTAAAAGCGGCAGAGCAGATTCACAATTGTGGATTTGCCGCCGCCGGTCGGTCCGACCAGGGCAATTGTCTCGCCCGCATTCACTTTCAACGTGAAGTCGGTCAACACCGGATTGCGATCTTCGTAATAAAAATCCACGTGATCGAATTCGATCTCGCCCAAAATGGTCTTGGCGGGCACCGCACCGGGTCTGTCATTGACTTCGGGCGGCGTGTCGATCAACTTGAAAATTCTCTCCGCTGACGCGATGGAATGCTGCATCTCGGCGTAGACGCGCGCCAAATCTTGCACGGGCCACATCATAAAGGTGAGATACGAGACGAAGGCATTGATACCGCCAATCGTCATAGCGCCGATCATGATTTGATCGCCGCTATACCAAACGATGATACCTAATGCCACCGCCGCAATGATCTGCACGGTGGGGAGGAAGAGCGCGGAAAGCCACGCCGCGCGATAGGATGCGTGATACATGGTTTCGGTCAACACTTGAAATTCTTTCAGGTTCTCATCTTCGCGCTGCAATGCCTTGACCACGCGCACACCTTGAATATTCTCGTTGTATGCGCCGGTGATCTTTGAGTTGGCGCGTCGGCTGTTGCGGAATTCCACCAAAATCTTTTTGCGGAATTGAATGGCGATAATCATCATGATCGGGATGATGACCGACACGATCAGCGCCAGTTTCCAATTGATGATCGCCATGAAGATCAGCGACGTAGTGATGTTCATGAAAGCCCAGGTCGTATCTACCACGCCCCAGGTCATCAAATCGGCGACGCGTCCG
>DATCTP010000052.1:0-4135 GCA_036567885.1 Anaerolineales bacterium
TAGATATCAAGATCGCCCCTCCACCATCCACGGAGCCTTCCATGGTCACAGAACAAACCACTTTGCTAAAACCATTTATTGCCAAGGCCATCAACAAAACCGACCTGACTGTTGATGAAGCTGAAGAAGCCATGAACGTCATCATGACAGGTCAAGCCACGCCCGCGCAAATTGGCGCATATATCACCGCGCTGCGCATGAAAGGGGAGACCATTCCAGAGATCACGGGTTCCGTCCGCGCCATGCGCACCATTGCAGTTAAGGTGAAACTTGCGAATCCAAACGAGCGCATTTACGACATTGTTGGCACGGGTGGTGACGGCGCGCATACTTTCAATATTTCCACTGCCGCGGCCTTTGTTCTTGCTGGCACAGGACGCAAAGTTGCCAAACATGGCAACCGCGCCGCTTCATCTCATTGCGGCTCCGCCGATGTGCTCTCCGCTCTCGGCGTCAGCCTCGACCTCACGGCTGAACAGATTGCTCACGCCATTGATACCATTGGCATCGGTTTTATGTTCGCTGCCAAGTTTCATCCGGCCATGAAATATGCCATTGGTCCACGCAAGGAAATCGGCCAGCGCACGATCTTCAATGTTCTTGGTCCGCTTACCAACCCCGCAGGTGCGAACATTCAACTCACGGGTGTCTATGATGCCAAACTCACCGAGCCGCTTGCCAACGTTCTCAAAGAACTCGGTTCGCGCGCCGCGCTGATCATTTATGGCGCGGGCGGCACCGATGAACTCAATACCTGCGGAGTCAATCGCATCAGCCATCTTAAAGATGGCGCAGTCAACACGTATGATCTTGATCCAACCACACTTGGTTTCTCCCTCGCAAAGATGGAAGATTTGCGAGGCGGCACGCCCGACGAATCGGCGCTGATGATGCGGGACCTTCTCAGCGGCAAACTGAAAGGCGCTCGACGCGACTCGATTTTGCTTAACGCTGCTGGCGCTCTCGCCGCCGAAACTGGCGATTTCAAATCCGCGCTCGACGAAGCCGCCGACTCTCTTGATAGCGGCAAAGCCCTCGCCAAGCTGGATGCGTTGGTGGCATATTCAAAGTCCATCTAACATGAGCATTCTCGCTGAAATCATTGCCCACAAGCAGACGGAAATTGCGGCGCTTGACGCTGTGACTTTACGCCGCGCCGCGGATTCTTCTCCAGCGCCTCGGGGGTTTCTCGCCGCAATTAAGCGCCGCCGCATCTCCCCTCTCCTGATAGGAGAGGGGGCGGGGGTGAGGTTGATTGCGGAACTCAAACGCGCCAGCCCATCCAAAGGGATTTTCGCCCCGCACCTTGACCTGTTTCAAGTAGCCGATATCTACACCCAAAACGGCGCCGCTGCCATTAGCGTCCTCACCGATGAAAAATTCTTCATGGGCAAACTTGAAACTCTGCGTGAGTTGCGCTTCACAAGAAAATCAGAATTGCCATTGCTCCGAAAAGATTTCATTATCGATGAAACCCAAATCTATGAAGCTTGCGCCAACGGCGCCGATGCCATTCTCCTCATTGCCGCTGCTCTGACAGACGATAAACAGTTTGCCGACCTGCACACTTGCGCCCTGGGTTTGGGATTGACCGCTTTGGTCGAAGTACACGATGAAGCCGAGACCGAGCGAGCCTTGAAATTGAAAGATGTAAAACTGATCGGAATCAACAACCGCAATCTTGCCACCTTTGAAGTCTCGCTCGAAACTACTGAGCGAATCCGCCCGATGATCCCCGCTGGAATAACTGTTGTCGCTGAAAGTGGAATTTTCAATGTAAGTGATGTTGAACGATTGGCAAAAGCTGATGTAGATGCGATCTTGGTTGGCGAAGCATTAGTCACTTCGGACGATATTGGAGCTAAGGTACGTGAACTATCTGGCGCGCGCGTCCCCTCTCCCAGCGGGAGAGGGGTAGGGTGAGGAAGAAGTCATGACCATCATAAAAGTCTGCGGAATCAAAACCTTGAAGGACGCCTTGGCCGCGATTGATGCAGGCGCGGATTATCTGGGATTTAATTTTTATCCAAAGAGCGTGCGTCTTATTGAGAAAGAAACTTGTGCCAAAATAACTTCTGTGCTGAAGAAGGAATATCCACAGATCAAATTTGTCGGCGTGTTCGTGAATTCTTCGGTGGATGACGTGAAGAATATTTCGGAAACTTGTTCACTGGATTTGGCTCAACTACACGGCGATGAAACGCCAGAGATATTTGCTCAACTTGCGCCGCGAGTATTCAAAGCCTTTCGTGGAATTCCATCTGATGTCACAGGCTACGAGCGCAATGCTATGCCTGCATTTTTAGTGGATGCCGCAGTCAAAGGTGTCTACGGCGGAAGCGGCGCCATGGCAGATTGGTCTGCGGCGGTAGAACTGGCGAAGCGTTATCCGCTGTTGCTCGCAGGTGGCTTGACTCCAAAAAATGTTGCGGACGCAGTGCGGCAGGTCAAGCCGTGGGGTGTGGATGTTGCATCTGGCGTGGAATCCGCTCCCGGTCGGAAAGACGCGGCGAAGATGTCCGCTTTTGTGAAAGCTGTTCGAGAAGTCGAAAATCAAAGATAGGAATTATTCATGACTACTTTATTACCCTCAAAGTTTGGTCCGTACGGCGGACAGTTCGTACCTGAGACTCTCATGCCCGCGTTGATCGAGTTGGAACAGGCGTTCGTGGACGCGCAAAAAGACCCAGCCTTCAGGCGCGAGTACGAAGGGTTGCTGGCGTCGTTCGTGGGCAGACCCACACCGTTGACCTATGCAAAAAGGTTGTCGGAGCAATTGGGCGGCGCGCAAATTTATTTGAAGCGCGAAGATTTGGCACACACGGGCGCGCACAAAATCAACAATGCGTTAGGGCAGGCTTTGCTCGCAAAGCGCATGGGGAAGAAGCGCATCATCGCGGAAACGGGCGCGGGGCAGCACGGTGTTGCATCCGCAACCACAGCTGCATTGCTTGGACTTGAATGCGTGGTGTACATGGGCGAGGTGGACATTGCGCGGCAGGAGCCAAATGTCTTTCGAATGAAATTACTTGGCGCGGAAGTGCGACCTGTGACATCGGGCACACAGACATTGAAAGACGCAATCAACGAAGCCATCCGCGATTGGGTGACGAATGTGCGCGATACGCATTATCTGCTTGGCTCGGCATTGGGACCCCATCCGTACCCGACCATCGTGCGAGAGTTTCAATCGGTGATCGGGATCGAAGCACGCGAACAAATGTTGCGTGATGTCGGCCGCTTGCCTGATACCGTGATTGCCTGTGTGGGAGGCGGTTCGAATGCTATCGGTGTCTTCAGCGGATTTGTCGATGATGAACAAGTTGAATTAATCGGCGTCGAAGCAGGCGGCAGTGGAATCGCTTCGGGTAAACACGCGGCGCGTTTTGGCGATGCATCCAAAGGCCGCGTTGGAGTTATTCACGGAACACGCACGTATGTTTTGCAGGATGAAGATGGTCAGATCGCGGAAACTCATTCTATTTCTGCGGGATTGGATTACGCGGCAGTTGGTCCCGAACATGCATTGTTGCGTGATACGGAGCGCGCCTTTTATACATCCGCAACGGATGATGAAGCATTAAGTGCTTTCCAAACTTTATGCCATGCTGAAGGGATTATCCCAGCGCTCGAGTCTTCTCATGCGGTGGCGGAGGTCATCAAGCGCGCGCCAAACATGAGGAAAGATCAGGTGATTCTGGTAAATCTTTCTGGAAGAGGGGATAAGGATTTGAATACGGTTATCAAAGAAATTGGCGATATTCGATAATTCGATAATCGAATATCAAATATCGAATTGCGAGGAATTCATGAACAGAATCGAAAACGCTTTCAAAGATAAACCCATCTTTATGCCCTACTTTCCGCTGGGCTATCCGAATCTGGAAACATCCATTGACGTGATCGAAGCGCTTGCCAAAAACGGCGCAGACTTGATCGAAGTGGGGCTGTCTTTTTCTGACCCGCTGGCGGATGGACCTGTGATTCAAAAGGCAACGCAGGTTGCTTTGGAACATGGAATCACGGTTAAGAAATCGCTTGAAGCTGTGAAGGAATTGCGCCAGCGCAACGTGACCATTCCATTAATTTTGATGGGATACTTCAATCCCATGCTGGCGTATGGACTGGAGAAATT
>DATCTP010000053.1:0-3514 GCA_036567885.1 Anaerolineales bacterium
CGCGCCCGGCACCCGGAGGTCAAAGTGATTTTGATTTCCGGCATGACGGATCGGAAAGCCCGCGATGAAATGTTGAATGCCGGTGCCATGGCTCTTTTCGATAAACCGATTCCGCTGGCTGATTTTCTGGATGTGGTCGAACGAAGTTTGGGATTGGTCCGCACGATCTTTCCTCCCGAATCCGGCTCCAGAGAAGAAGCGAAGCGCGCGCGCGTCTCGGACTTGCTGGCGAACTTCCGGCAGGATATCAATGCTCATGCCGTATTCCTTTTGAATGAACGCGGCATGGTGCTGGCGCGCGCCGGCGCTTTGTATGATAGCAGTATGGAAGTTTCATTGCTTTCGACGTTGATTGCCATTTTCAATGCGGGGCTGAAGATCGCCAAATTTAATCATCAGGAAGCGTTGGATCAATATTATGTTTTCAGCGGCGGCGATGAAGACCTTTTGTTGATTCCGATTACAGGTGCGTATGCTTTGCTGTTGGCGGGCGAGAAACTCACCGGTCGCGAGAATATCCTGGATACGTTACAGGCCTTTCGCGCCTTGCGTGATGAGGTTGAACGGTCGCTGCGTTCGATGGGCGTCACGGCGGAATTGAAAGAGCCGCCTGCGCCGCCGGTAAAGCCGCCTGTCAAGAAAAAAGGCAAGACCGGTGAACTATTGCCTACCGCTTCGCCTTCGCCGGAAATGGAAGCATTGCTCAAAGAGGCCGCTCAAAAGAAAGTCAAGCAACAGGAGATGGATGAGTTCTGGAGCAAAGCCGCGGAGCAACATGCCAAGAAATCAAGTAACCCTGAAGTCATTTCATATGAGGAAGCCCGCAAGATGGGACTCGCTCCTGATCCCCCAAAATAATGTGATACAATTTTGCCGCTTTGCCGAAAGGCTCGGCACACGTCATAGGGGCGTGGTGCAAGGGCAGCACACCAGCCTTTGGAGCTGTGGATCTTGGTTCGAATCCAGGCGCCCCTGTATATAATCAAACCCGCGCAGGCGGGAATTTTTCTCGAAGAAAACAAGCCTTGCGCGTGCAGGCTTGTTTTGTTTTAGGAGATTGATATGAAAATCACTGCTGTTTTACTTGCGGCGGGTCAAGGCACTCGCATGAAATCGGATTTGCCCAAAATGCTCCATCTCATTTGCGGCAAGCCGATGCTGGCGCATTCTCTGGCGGCTGTGACTCAAGCCAGCGATGAAGCGCCGGTGGTGATCGTCGGCCATGAAGCGGATCAAGTGCGCGAGTCCATTTCCGGCGGCGTCCGATTCGTGATCCAAGATCAACAACTCGGAACGGGACATGCCGTCCTGCAAGCGGAGTCGTTGCTCAAAGGCAAAACGGATTATGTGCTTGTGACGTATGGCGATATGCCTTTGCTTCAAGCCTCGACCTTGAAGCGGCTCGTTGAAACCCAGAAATCGAATCGCGGACCCATGACCATGCTGACCGTGATTGCCGATGACCCGCGCGGTTTTGGCCGCGTGATGCGGAATGCGGATGGAACAGTATCTGCAATCGTGGAAGAATTTGTGGCAACGCCTGAACAATTGAAGGTCAAGGAATTGAACGTTGGCGCATATTGCTTCAAAGCGGATTGGTTATGGGATGCGCTGCATCGTATCAAAGTCTCGCCGAAGGGTGAATATTATCTGACGGATACTGCCGAACTTGCAGCCCAAGATGGTTCGCCGATTCAAGCTGTAGTATGTGACGATATTGCAGAAACAATTGGCATCAACACGCGCGTGCATTTGGCGGAGGCTGAATCTGCGATGCGCGAACGCATCAACCGCGCACATATGTTGAACGGCGTGACGATCATCAATCCGTCTGTAACATATATCGAAGCCGATGTTCGAATTGGAAAAGATACCATCGTTTTGCCGAACACATATATTCAAGGGAAGACGGTCATCGGTGAGAGGAATCAGATCGGGCCTAATTCCCATATCCGTGATGCGAAAATTGGAAATGATTGCACCGTGTTTATGTCGGTGATGGAAGGCGCGGAGATGGAAGATCATGTGGATATTGGTCCGTTCGCTCGTCTGCGGAAAGGCGCGCATTTGGGAAAGCATGTTCACATGGGAAACTTCGGCGAGGTGAAAGATTCGTTTCTCGGCGAAGGCGTCAAGATGGGGCACTTCTCATATATCGGCAATGCAACCATCGGTGCAAACACAAATATTGGAGCGGGAACGATCACATGCAATTTCGATGGCGTGAATAAAAATCCAACTGTTATCGGAGAAGATGTCTTCATCGGCTCTGATTCGATGCTGGTCGCGCCGATCAAAATCGGTGATCGAGCGAAGACCGGCGCGGGCGCTGTCGTCACGAAAGATGTGCCTGCCGATATGCTGGCCGTCGGAATGCCGGCGCGTTCGATCAAGAAATTGGAAAGTAAAAAGCCAAACACAAAAGATAAAAAATAAAACGCAAAGAGCAATGCTATGAGCACACTTACTAACAAAGAAAAACAATCCTTGATCGATCTTGCCAATGAAGCGCGTCGACGCGCCTATGTGCCTTATTCCAATTATCCGGTGGGCGCGGCATTGCGGACGAAAACCGGTCGCGTCTTCACCGGCGTCAACGTGGAGAACGCCGCGTATCCCACCACGATTTGTGCGGAACGCGTAGCGGTCTTCAAGGCAGTTTCGGAAGGCGAGCGCGAGTTTGAAGTCATCGCAGTGGTCACCGATAATGGCGGTTCGCCGTGCGGTTCGTGCCGTCAAGTGCTGGCTGAGTTTGGATTGGATACCGTCGTTTTGATCGCGGATGGTGATGGTAAGATGGTTCAGCAAACGACGGTAAAAGAATTATTGCCTGAAGCGTTCACGCCGAAAGATTTACAACGATAATTTGCAATGCCTCGACCCGAGCATTCTCTGCGTGCGGAAGCGGTGGTGCTTCGCCATTCTGATTATGGCGAAGCTGATCGCATCTTGACTCTTTATACGCGTCAACTTGGAAAAACGCGCGCCATTGTCAAGGGGGCGCGCAAACTCACTTCGCGCAAAGCGGGACATCTCGAACCGTTCACACACGTTAAACTTCAACTTGCTTCTGGCCGCGATCTGTTCATTGTCACGCAAGCCGATACCGTGGATGCCTATCTGCCTCTGCGCGAAGATTTGCTGTTGACCGGTCACGCATCGTATGTGATGGAGCTGCTGGATCGTTTTACATACGAAGATAACCTTGAGCATCCGACTCTCTTTCGATTATTGACGGAAACTCTATCGCGCCTCGCCTCCAAATCGGACCCGTGGCTGGCGATCCGTTATTATGAGATGCGCCTGCTCGATGAGCTTGGCTTTCGCCCGCGGCTCTTCGAGTGCGCCAACTGCGGACGCGAGATCATCGCCGAAGATCAGTTCTTCTCGTTCAGCGCAGGCGGCGTCATCTGTCCGACCTGCGGAAAAGGCTTGCCGAACCTCACCAACCTATCAGTGGATACGCTCAAATATCTGCGCCACTTTCAGCGTTCGAGTTATCGCGACGCCTCAC
>DATCTP010000054.1:0-8419 GCA_036567885.1 Anaerolineales bacterium
TTTTATCCTCGGCTGTTTTTGTTGGTTGGAATACCTATACAGCGGGCAGGGGCGGTTTCTTTGCCAGAGCCTCGCGCCCCCAGAGCCAAACTGCTCCAAGACCGAACAAGATGATTAGGAAGTTCAGCAATCCGCCAAAAATACCTGGGATAAGCGGGAAGGACAGTAAAGCAACTACAACCAGTGTGATGGCAACACCGATCACCATTGGCCAGAATTTATGATCAGCAAGCGGTGATTTGATTCGAGCCAAAATCCATTTTCCAAGTGCCATGCCAAAGATCACCTTTGTGAGGAAGGAAGTGGCAAGCACAAATCCGAAAATGAGAGCGAACAGCGTCAATATACCGAGCCAGACTATGGTTCCGCTTAAACCTCCAAGGGTCAACACGCCGAATGCAATTCCTCCAAGGATCATGACGAATGCAATCACCAGAATGGAGAAGAAGAATGCCGCGTAGGCGATAACTCCCCAGCCCAAACTGGGCCAGAACTTCGTTTCCAGTTTTTCGGTTGGCTTTTTGATCAAGGCTGGGAACAACCAAAGTAGAAGCAAGCCGATCAAGATCAAAGTCACAAGCGAACGGAGCAGATTCAACGACCAGTTCGCCACTTTTTGCGTGGAAGTTTCTTCGATTTTCATACTCTGGTTTACACTTGGAGCGGAGCGCACAATCTTTCCATTTATAACTCCGGCTGGGAAAGTCAAATCTTTGGTTTGAGTGTAATTTAAGTCACCGGATATTTTTGCGGACGGATCAATGGTCAAGCCGGTGCTGACCATTGGAACTGGAACCGTGGAAGGTCCCATGAACGCGCTCGGTGGCGGACCGGATTGGCTTTGATTATCGCCTACATCGGCTTTGACGTTGCCGCCCACATTTCCGGCAATTTCCAAACCGCCGGTCGCGACTTGAATATTGCGCGTCACATTTCCTGCGGATAAGATTTGACCCCCGGCGAAGATAAGGTCGCGACCGATCACGCTTCCTTTCCGGGACTCGAGGCTGTATCCCGCGCCGACGACATCTCTGCCGATGTTGGCTTTTTCACCGATGAACAAAACAGAACCGGCAATTCGGCTGGCGCCTGTGACCGTGCCGTTGATCACGATGGTCTGACCGGCGGCGATCAGATTGCCGTTGATCGTGCCGTTGATCGTGATCATCTGCCCGCCCGCCACCACATCGCCGTTGACCGTCCCATCGAGAACGAACTGGTTCGCGCCGACATATAGATCATCGTTGACCACATCGCCCGCCTGGATGACCACTTTATCTCCGCTTCGACCATCAAAGGCATAGGCAGGCGTGGCGATAAGCATCATCCACGCGATCAGGATCAAAATGCTGAACGCTTTATAGGTTTTTGACATCACATTCTCCTTTGTTGAAGATTCATAAAGGATGAATTCTCATCCACGTTTTGATGTACGGATATAAAAAGAACTGGTTGCACTTTATGCAACCAGTTCTTTTCCGTTGGATGATCACTGTACTCGAAAGCGTCTGGTAATTTCTCTTTTTAATAATTCAACAGCTTTTGTTTTATTGCCTTCGGCGGCGTAATCGAGCGGAGTTTTTCCTTCTGCGGATTTAATATCCGCATCAGCGCCATGGAAAAGCAAAGCGTGGATGGATTGTACATCGCCGTTTTGCGCGGCGGCATGAAGCGGAGTAAAACCGCTTTTCTGAACTGCATTGGGATTGGCGCCATGTTCGAGCAGTAACTTGACCAGTTCGGTGTGTCCGCCTGCCGCCGCGGAATGAAGCGGTGTGACGTTCATCTCGTTTTGTGACGGCGAGTTCACCCGCGCACCGCTGTTAATCAAATAGCGGGCTGTTTCGAGATTTCCGAAGAAGCAAGCCAGCCCAAGAGGCTGGTAGCCGTCATCGGAATAGGCATTGACCAGTTGCGGATCGTGAGCCAGGATGCGCATGATGTGATTCATCTTGCCGGTCGCGGCGGCTTCAAAGATGGTCAGCGTTATTGCTTTTTCGGCAAGGAAATAGGCAAGCTTCATTCGGCTGTGATATGCCGCGACTAGAATCGGAGAAAGTCCATCTTCCTTTTCGTGGATCAGGCCCGGAGTTGCGCGCAGGAGGCGCTCAACCACTTCCTGTTTGCCCTCTTTAATGGCGGTGAAGAATTGTTTGACGTTTGGATTGGGCATCAATGAATTCCTTTCCCTTTGAAAGGATGGATGCATTATAAAATGGGATTGGAATCATTCCCCTAACAGACACATTACAGTTTATTCGCCGACGATTTTTACCAGCACACGCTTGCGTCGGCGACCATCGAATTCGCCGTAGAAGATTTGTTCCCATGGACCGAAATCGAGTTGACCGTTGGTAACGGCGACCACCACTTCGCGTCCCATCACCTGACGTTTGATGTGCGCGTCGGCGTTGTCTTCGCCGGTATCGTTATGACGATACTGGCTGACC
The DNA here is from genome assembly GCA_036567885.1 of Anaerolineales bacterium. Classification (GTDB taxonomy): domain Bacteria; phylum Chloroflexota; class Anaerolineae; order Anaerolineales; family Villigracilaceae; genus Fen-1038. Next base: position 2,451 of record DATCTP010000054.1, read on the forward strand.
GGTTCGTGCGGGGCGAGATTCTCCAGCCATCTTTCATAATCCTGATGGAGTCCGTGTTCATCATCGTTGATGAAGACGGAAGCGGTAATGTGCATGGCATTGATCAGCGCCAGTCCTTCCCTGATTCCGCTCTCGCGCAAAGCTTCTTCCACTTGAGGTGTGATGTTGACGAATCCGCGGCGGGTGGGGAGGTTGAACCAAAGTTCTTTGCGAAATGATTTCATAGTATTTTCTTTATGTTTTTGTCTAATATTTTATCTTGAATCTTTGCCTTGTGTTGGCGTCGCTAGATGCTGAGTAAGAACTCACCACGAAGGCACAAAGGACACAGAGTTCTTTGTGTTCGCAAAGAAAAAACTTTGTGCTCTCCGTGTCTTTGTGGTGAAAGATTCGGAGCCTGGAAATTAGCGACTCCTCGTGATGAATGTCATCTACGCATGGCTGATCAATGGAATATAATCTTTCCATTATCTAATCAGGAGAAATAAATGTGCGGTATCTTTGGATACGTTACAAGTAAAGAAGAAAATTTGGGTCCCATTCTGATCGAAGCTGCCAAGCGGCTCACGTATCGCGGCTATGACTCAGTCGGCGCGGCGACGCTCAGCGGCGGCAAGGTGGATTTGCGTAAAGATGTGGGCAAGGTCGAGGATGTGTCGGTGAAATATAACTTCGCCGAGATGCGCGGTTCGCGCGGCATTACACAGTTGCGTTGGGCGACATTCGGCGAACCATCCCAAGTCAACGCCCAGCCGCACATTGACTCCGACGGCGATCTAGTCGGCGCACATAATGGCAACGTGGTGAATAACGTCGAAATGCGACAACAATTTATGAGCGAAGGTATGACCGTCCGTTCGCAAAATGATGGTGAGACTTGCGTGCATGGTGTGGAACGCTATCTCAATCGCGGTTACGAATTCATTGACGCGATCCGACTTGCATACGGAGACTTGCAAGGCGATTATGCCTTCGTGATTGGGCGCGTCAACGAAGATACGTTATATGCGTTCAAAAAAGGTTCGGGCATGGTGGTGGGAATCGGCGAAGGCTTTACCTGTGTGTCGTCCGACCTGCCGTCCATCTTGCCTTTGACGCGTAAGATCATTCGTCCGCAGGATGGCGAGATCGTTACGCTGTGGTCCGATCACGTCGAAGTGCGATCGGTCAAAGATGGACGGTTGATCGAGCGTAAAGCGGAGACCGTTACCGAGTCGATGGATGCGGTGCAAAAGGGCGGGTATCCGCATTTCATGTTGAAAGAAATCCATGAGCAACCGCAAGTGGCGCGTGAGCTTTTGCATCTGCTGGATGGAAGCCCTGAGGTAGAAAATCTTATTGAGAAGATGAAGAAGGCGCGCCATTTGTATTTCATCGCCTGCGGCACGAGCTATCATGCCGCCATGATCGGTTCGGTGTATTTCGCGCAACTGGCGGGCAGAGCCGCCATCCCGGTGCTTGCGCCGCAGTTCATCGCGCAATATGCGCCCGCGGTCGGATACGAAGATGTCGGTGTGTTCGTCAGCCAATCGGGCGAGACGAAGGATGTGTTGAACGCACTGGAAGCCGCCGAGGCGCGCGGCATGGCATCGTATGGACTCGCCAACGTGATCGGCTCGACGCTGACCAAAGCCACTTCGTTCTGCCTGCCCTTATGCTGCGGCTACGAGATCAGCGTTCCGGCCACGAAGACCTTTACCAATCAAGTCATCACCTTTTTATATCTTGCCTATCGCATGGCGGGACGCGATACAAAGGAGTTGGAAACGATTCCAGAGTTGATGGAAGCCACGATGGATGCAATTGACTCGCAAGTTGAGTCCATCGCGAAAGAAATCAATCCATGGAACGATATGTATTGTCTCGGTTACGGCGCGACCTATCCGATTGCTTTGGAGGGCGCGTTAAAGTTGAAAGAGATCACGTACGCGCATTGCGAAGGAATGCTTTCGACGGAATTCAAACACGGACCGCTTTCGGCGGTAAGCAAGGGATTCCCGATCATCTTCGTGGCGGGACCGGACGATGTGCCGCTGATTATCAGTGGAGTCAACGAAGTCAAAGTGCGCGGCGCACGGACGATTGTCATCGCCGAAGATGACCCGCGTTTGCGCGCCAACGCCGACGATGTGATCGCGCTTCCAAAATCGGATACGAACATCAGCCCATTGCTGGGAGTCTTGCCATTGCAAATGCTTTCGTATCACATGAGCGTGATGCGCGGCTTCGACCCCGATTTCCCGCGCAACTTATCCAAGACGTTGACGGTGGATTAGCTTTGGCGGTATCGTTGTATAATAAAGAAAATACGCCATGCAGATATTCCCATGTCCTTACTTGAAAGGTGAGGTTGAGTTAACGGATGAGCGTGAAGGGCATATCGCTCAGACCCATCCAGATTTGTTGCCGGAATACCTGCCACAAGTAAAGCAAACGTTGGCAGACCCCGATCAAGTTCGGCGCAGTATCCGCATGAGTGCGGCGCGGATTTTTTATCGTTGGTTCGAAGATGTTCGTCAAGGGAAGTATATCGTGGTGGTGGTCGTGAGCGAAGTTGCTCCCACCGAGCGGAACTGGATCATCACCGCCTAGGTGACCCGTCGTTTAATAGATGGAGAGATAGAATGGCAGAAAATTTAACCTTCCAATATGACCGTGAGGCAGACATCTTGTATATCAATACCGTCACACCTTACGCAGAACAGGAATCTGAAGAATTGGCTGATGAGATCATTGCGCGTCTCAACCCAAAAACACGGAAAGTGGAGAACCTTGAAGTGCTGTTTTTTACCAGCCGCCTGCTGAGAAGGGAACTCTTCTCTTTACCCGTTATTGCCGACTTGCGTCAAGCAACGTCAGCCTAGAACCGATACCCTGACAAGACGGCAATGTTTTTTGTTGCCGTCTTGCTTTTTGGTTGTCTCATATTCTCCAGCAATTTGTCCAAAAGCAGACGGAGGATTGACCACCGGCCCGAAGGATAATTTCAAAGCTAAATTCCTTGTCTATATGGAACATTTGTTGTATATTAGCCTAAGTTTCTATTAATTCTGCTTTCCCATATTCAATCTCTGAAACAGAAGAGAGGCTGCAATGACTAAAAGAATTTTCCAATGGATGCTGATCGGTGCGTTACTGGTCGCATCTTTTGCCTCCACGGGCAGCGCCGCGGCGTGGAGTGGTTGTGCCAGCTATGCGGTCGTCCAATGGGGTGACACCTTGAGCAGTCTGGCTGCGCTGTGCGGTACCACCGTCGCGGCGATCCAGGCCGCCAACCCGGGCTTAGGCTCGTGGCTTTTGGCGGGACAGGTTTTGTATATCCCAACTGGAAGTACATCTACATCCGCAACCGCTTATCAGGGACAGGTGGCGGGCAGCACCTATACGGTTCAGTGGGGTGATTCTCTGGGCGGTATTGCAGCGAGCACAGGCTTTTCGACCAGCAGCATTCTGGCTGTCAACCCGCAGATTTGGAATGCCAATCTGATCTATCCCGGTGAAGTCATCAATCTGCCGGCTTCTGCTTCCGGCTCCTCTTATTCCGGCTCCGCTTCTTCTGCTTCCGCCGCAGCGTCAGCAGAGCTCGCGGGCGCTCTCGGCATACCGGCAGGGTATTCTATTCTGAAAGTGACCAATCAAAAGGGTTTGTACATTCGCACGGGACCCGGCATTAATTATCCCACCATCGAGTCGCCGGTTGCTACCGCTGTTTATCATTCCAGCTTTCTTTATACAAAAAGTTCCGTTACAGTGGACGCACTGGGATACGTGTGGGTGCAGATCACGTTCGGTCAAACCGTGAATGGACATTCCACGGGCTGGATCATGGTCAAGGATGGGCTGGGCACGTATTACACCAACCCAAATATTAACTAACCCTTAGCTAAGCCAATACGGATGATTTTTCAGCGGGACGGTTGAGAACTCTCTACCGTCCCGCTTTTAAATTGAATCTCATGGAAGCGCGGAGCGTGATGCGCGGTTTCGATCCCGATTTCCTGCGCAATTTGTCTAAGACGCTGACGGTGGATTGATGAACGATTGCCCCCTCCGACCTTTGGTCACCTCCCCCAAATACGACAAGGAAAAAATCTGTATGCGGATTCAAAGTTTATTTCGTCGGATTTGGGGGAGGCAGGTAGGGGTCCGGATTTCCCGCGCAATTTGTCCAAGACGCCGACGGTGGATTAGTTATTTGGTTGTGCGCTTAGTTACACTATTACCAAATTTTGTTAGTATTTAAACCAGAGTAAAATTAGTCATTCAGAATTGGAGAAATTCCCTAATGCCTAAAATGAAACGAATGACTCTCGACGAATTTTCAGAGGAATTTACCAAAATCAAAGCAATGGGTTGGATACAATCGAAGCGCCGAGGTCCAACAGGCATCGGTCAGACTTTGGAAAAATTACTTGGCTTACCAGAAAATAATGTAGCATCTCCAGATTTAGGTGAAATTGAACTTAAAGCCCATCGTGTGAACTCATCTTCAATGATTTCTCTTTTTACTTTTAACCGTAAAGCATGGAAGATGAAACCACTTGAAGCAATCAAAAAATATGGCACACCTGACGAAGACGGACGACTTGGCTTGTACTTCACGATGTCACGCACGCCAAATAGCACTGGATTATTTCTGCATATCGAAAACGAAACAATCTCAGTTCGTCATGTGTCAGGACAAATTATTGCAGAGTGGCAACTTCAAACTTTGGCAGAAAGATTTGTAAAGAAATTACCAGCCCTAATTCTTGTTAGCGCTTTTAGCGAAATGCGCGGCGATATAGAGTGGTTTAAATTTGACCGAGCGCAATTGCTGACAGGAACTTCAGCAGAAATTATTCGTAGTCAGATTTTGGCTGGAAATATACAGGTTGATTTGCGGTTGCACGACAAGATAACCAGTGCTCGCAACCATGGAACTGGTTTTCGGGCACATGAAGAAAAGTTGTCTTTGCTTTTCAAAATGGTCAAGGATTTATAGAGATGCTTAAAACGACTCAATTAACATGGTTAGAAAAGCCGATATTACAAGATAATTCTGACGATTGGACATTTAATGGCGCATCGACAAGAGAATTGACGCACTGTTATCATGATTATCCTGCTAGAATGATTCCGCAAGTTGCAGGGAAATTATTAGATTTATTTGGTCATGATGCAAAAGTGTTATTTGATCCCTACTGTGGGAGTGGAACATCTCTCGTTGAAAGCAATATTCGCGGCATTAGCGCTATTGGCACTGATCTTAACCCGTTGGCAAGGCTTATATCTAAGGCAAAAACTGCCACTCCTAGTATTTCTACTTTGGCAAGGCACATAACACATTTCAATAAAGTAGCCTTGAATGACAAACTCCGTAGATTTAAAGACATGCCAACAATTTACGGAATAAGCCGATTGGATTTTTGGTTTAAACCCGAAGTAATCCAAAAATTATTTGAAATCCGAAAATTTATTCTGGATATTGAAGACGAATCATCAAAATTATTCTTTCAAATTGCATTTAGCGAAACCGTGCGAGAAAGTTCTAACACCCGCAATGAAGAATTTAAATTATATAGATATAACGAAGAAAAACTAGCAAAATTCAATCCAGATGTTTACGGCATAATGGTCAATAAGTTACAAAGAAATATCGCGGGCTATAAAAAATATATAGCCGTGATTGAAAATTTCAAACATCCCCCATTCGCTCAAGTTTATGGATTTAACACTGTTGAAGGAATACCACAGGATATTATTCGTCCAGAGAGTGTTGATATTGTTGTGACGTCCCCTCCTTATGGTGATTCTGGAACTACTGTTGCCTATGGTCAGTATTCACGCTTATCAGCAGCATGGCTTGAACTTGAAGAGCCAGACAAAATAGACCGAAAATTAATGGGCAGTAAAGTGTCCAAAGAAATGGCAACACTCCCTAGTGATGTGCTTAATAAGGCAATAGAAAAAATAAGGAAAACAGATGA
>DATCTP010000055.1:0-2996 GCA_036567885.1 Anaerolineales bacterium
TCGGATGCACCGGCAGCCACGTTTTTTCTGCCGCAGAAAACCCAGCATTCTTTTCCGCATTCCACTGCATCGGCGTGCGGACTTCATCGCGGTTAAGAGTCATGCCGAGAGTGTCAAATATAAAGCGCGGAATCATCTTGAATTTATGCGGGATGGGATCGAGCGCAGTGTCAAACGGAAGCTTCAGATTCGTCATTCCTATTTCTTCGCCGTAATATACACATGGCACACCGCGCACGGTCAATTGAAGCAAATGCAATAACTTTGCCTTGCGAATATCGTTTCCCAAGCGGGAGATGCTTCTGGCTCGATCATGGTTGCTGAAAACGTAAACCGGCATGAACGGTTCGGGAAAATGTTTTTCGATATCATCGATCAAGTCATGGAAATAGCTTGCATTGAATTTGAAATCCATCATTCCAAAATCGAATACCAGAGTCAAACCATTATTTTGTTCATCCCCCATGAACTTTCGAATCATGCTCCGATCTCCGCTGACTTCGCCCAATAATAATTTTTCTCCAAACTCATCGCAGACGCTTTTCAATTCTTTTGCAAATTCGTAATTCTCCGGCTGGTTCAAAGTGTACATTGCCTTTTGGAAAAATCCGGACGGATTAGATTCCGTTGGAATGAGTTCAAACGTGAACGGATTATTTCGGAAGTGAGCATCCTTGTAAATGACATTGAAGATATCCAGGCGAAAACCATCCACGCCTTTACCCAGCCAGAAACTGACGATGTCAAACATCGTCTGCTTGACTTCCGGATTTCGATAATTCAAATCCGGTTGGAAAGGAAGAAAACTTGCCCAATAATATTGATCCCGTTCGCTCGCGTAATGCCAGCCGCTACCGCCCGTCATGCTTTGCCAATTATTGGGTTGATCGCGCCAGAGATACCAATCTGCTTTCGGGTTATCTCGCGACGAACGCGATTCCTTGAACCACGGGTGTTTCATCGAAGTGTGATTCATCACCATGTCGAAAACCATCTTCATCCCGCGGTGATGCGTTTCCTCGATTAATTGCATGGCATCGTCCATCGTTCCATATTCGGGCGCGATGTCAGTATAGTTGGAAATATCGTAGCCAAAGTCCGCTTGAGGCGAGGCAAAGAACGGCGAACACCAGATCGATTCGAATCCCAAGCCTTTGATGTAATCCAATTTTTGGATTATTCCCTGAATATCGCCGATGCCATCTTGATTGCTATCGTAGAACGAGCGCGGATAAATTTGATAAATGGATGTTTTGTGATACCACGGCAAGGCTGACATGAACATCTCCAGGGTTGAGAATTTGCAGGATTCTATCAGGAAGAAAAGGAATAGTACAATCGGCCCATTTTTTAAATCGTCAATGCTCTTATAATCATTTAATAACAAAGGAGAGAGTTATGTCACGCGTCTTTAGATTCACCCTATTGTCCACACTGATTCTATTTTCTTTCGCTTGTGGATTGATCAGCAATCCCCTTAATCAGGCAAAAGGGCTGGCGTCCACCGCAGAAGCGATAGCAACATCCAATCCGGGAGCGCTATCCACGCTCCAGGCGCTTCCATCCTCCATGCCGCTATCTACGCTGGAGGCTTTGCCTTCTTCAATGCCCGATATCGGTCAATACCTAAACCCCACGGGAAAACCCGTTAGCAATTGGAATGGTATTCCGATCATGACTCAGGCGACAGCGGGTCAGGAATTCAATAAGAATACCTACAGTTTCAAGGCGAATGCGGCCGCAGCCGATGTCCAAACCTTTTATGCGGATCAACTCAAAACGTTGGGTTGGACTTCTACGTTCAGCGCGCAAGGCGGCGGACAAGGCGGCGTGATGATCTTCAACAAAGGTACTTCCGTTTTGACGATCACCATTGCGCCAAGCAGCAATAGCATTGTGGTGATACTGGTTCTTGGCTAATAAAGCAACAAACGAAAGGCTGTCCATGTTAAGGACAGCCTTTTATGTTATCAACAGCAAATCAATTTTATTGAACGACAATCTGAATATAAATCGTATCGCCAAACGCTTCCCCGTCTGGACTGAAAGCCTGCCATGTGCTGATATAAGTTCCCGTATTTGACGGCGCGGTGAAGATAATGCGCAGCGTGGCTTGCATACCGGCGCGCGCTGGATAAAGCGCTTGTTCTGTTGCCGCACCCATGGCGGGACCGCTCAGCAATTTCAGGCGATAACGCGCATCCCAATTGCAGGTGCCGCTGTTGGTAACCAGCCATTGCTTATCAATGGATTGCCCGGGACCAAACGGCGTATTATCGGAAACTGTAAGGTCTTTGACAAAAGTCAAGCCGTTGGTGCAAGGCGTGGAGGTGGGAATGATCGTTGGTGTGGGAACGATCGTTGCGGTGGGAACGCGAATGATGATTTGCGTTGGAATGATGTCAACGGGTTGTGTCGGAGGAACAAAAAATGTCGGCGTGGATTGAGGCGCACACGCGGTCAGCGTGAGGATGAATAATAGAACGGTGACACGTTTGAAGGTCAAAAGGGGATGCGTGATGTTCGACAAAACTAAACGTCTAAGCGATAGCCAACGCCGCGAATCGTCTTGAGAAACTTCGGCTTCAATGGGTCTACTTCAATGGCGCGTCGAAGCCATGACACATGGACATCCAGCGTTCGCGTATCGCCGGTGTAGTTCGTTTCCCAAACTTTTTTGAAGAGAACATCGCGCTCGACAACTTCGCCATGTTTTTCCATCAACATTTGGAGAAGTGTAATCAGACGAGGCGTTAATTTCGTACTCTTTCCGAGGCATCGCACGCGGCGGCGTTCGACATCGAGTCGAATCGGTCCAACGTGGATCATGTTTTTTCCGTCGCCCGGTAAAAGCGGTTTAATGCGGTTGACCAATTTCTGCGCGGTGAACGGCAATATCAACACGGCATCTGCAATATCTTTATCCACCTTTGCTTCTTTTGCCAGGATCAGGACAATCGGATACTTTGTGTTCTTATCGCGAATGGATTGGCAAA
>DATCTP010000056.1:0-6534 GCA_036567885.1 Anaerolineales bacterium
GATCTGAAAGTTCTGATCGGTTTCCACATTGCTGACCCAGAACTGCTGCTGGGCGCCCACTTGAAGCGGTGTTGCAGGCGCGGGTAATGTGTGGGACACATTACAGATATTCTTCAGTCGGCACGCAAGATCATAAGGATCGTTATACGGAACGACATCCTGCTCCAACGTATTTAACGTTTCATCTGAGATTGATTCAACCGGCGGGCGCGATACGGGAACAGTCGGCGCCTGCGAAACTGTGTTGGCATCATTATTCGACGACAAGTTTGGGGCTTGAGTTCTGAAAAAGTTGTTAGCGCTTAGATAATAAAATGCATATCCGCCAATGGCAACGATCATTAAACCAATGCAACATAAGACCACGAGGATGCCAATGATCCAGCCTCGTTTGGATGATTTGGGCCCGGGTTGATTCATGAGTAATCTCCTAATTTCAAATTGACACGATATTACCTGAAATCGTTAAATCCTGCTTGAAGTTTGGATAAAAATACCGCGCATCCTTGAATGCGCGGTATTTGATCTATAGAATATTCGGCTATGCCGTGATCGGCTGTTTGGCTTGCTTTAACGGTTCGGCTTTTTGGAATGAAATCTTGTTATTCTTTTCATCCACATCCACCAAGACAGTTGCGCCGTCTTTGTAGCTTCCGCCGAGCAACTCGACAGACAACGGACTCTCAACATACTTTTGGATGGCTCGGCGCAAGGGTCGCGCGCCGAACGCCGGATCATATCCTTCCTTGGCAAGCCACTTGCGAGCCGCCTCGGTCAACTCGACACTGATCTGGTATTCGCTTAATCGGTCCTGCACTTCCTTCAATTGTAGATCCACGATCTGTTCCATCTCTTCAATCGAGAGCGGCGAGAACATGATGATCTCATCAATGCGGTTAAGGAACTCGGGACGAAACGTTCCCTTCAACGCCTTTTCAACCTTCTCGTGCGCTTCACGCTCCTCGTCATTATCGGCATGCTGGAGAAAGCCGAGGGTGCCGCCCTTGTGTACGTATTCAGTGCCCAAGTTCGAGGTCATGATCAGAATCGTATTGCGGAAATCCACCACATTGCCCTGACCATCGGTCATGCGGCCATCGTCCAGAATTTGAAGCAATGCATTCCAAACTTCGGGATGAGCCTTTTCGATTTCATCGAACAACACCACGCGATACGGGCGGCGGCGAACCGCCTCGGTCAATTGACCACCTTCTTCGTAGCCAACATATCCAGGAGGTGCGCCGAACAAACGACTCACTGTATGTTGTTCGCGGTACTCCGACATATCCACGCGCACCAACGCATCTTCATCGTCGAACATGAACCAAGCCAACGCTTTTGCCAATTCGGTCTTGCCGACACCCGATGGGCCAATAAAGATAAATGACCCGATCGGCCGCGACGGGTCCTTCAAACCGGAACGTGCGCGGCGTATTGCATCGGAGATGGCATGGATGGCCTCATCCTGGCCAATAATGCGCTCGTGCAATCTTTGCTCCATTTGAAGAAGTTTGGTGGCTTCAGTCTCCATCATCTGGCTGACCGGGATGCCCGTCCACTGATGAACAACTTCCGCAATATCATGGATATCGACCACTTCGTCGAGTTGATGCTCCGACTCCCATTTATCGCGCTTGGCATGATATTCGTCATCCTTGCGCAGGCGTTCCACTTTGATCTCGGCCGCGCGTTGATAGTCGCGCGAGTTCGATGCTGCGTCTTCTTCGGCTTGCAGGCGATCAAGCTCGGCTTTCATTTCTTTCAACTCAGGCGGCATCGAATAAAGCGCAACACGCAGTTTCGCGGCGGCCTCATCCATCAAATCAATGGCTTTATCGGGCAGGCGGCGATCCGTAACATAGCGGTCGGCAAGACGAGCGGCAGCGACCAGCGCTTCATCCGCAAAACGGACTTTGTGATGCGCCTCATAGCGATCACGCAAACCCTGAAGCATTTTGATCGTATCGTCCACGCTTGGCTCTTCGACATAAATCGGCGCAAAGCGTCGCTCGAGAGCAGCGTCCTTTTCGATGTATTTGTGATATTCATCCAGCGTGGTTGCGCCGATGGTTTGCAGTTCGCCGCGCGCCAACGCAGGCTTGAGCATGTTCGACGCGTCCATCGCGCCTTGAGCGGCTCCCGCGCCGACGACCGTGTGCAACTCATCGATCATCATGATGATCTCGCCTTGTGCGCGCTGAATCTCTTCGATCACGGCTTTGAGCCGCTCTTCAAACTCACCGCGGAAGCGCGAACCGGCGATCATCGCGCCCAGATCGAGCGCAACAACTTTCTTCCCGGAAAGAATCTCCGGCACATCGTTCGTGGCAATCTTTTGCGCCAATCCTTCCACAATGGCGGTCTTTCCCACGCCTGCTTCGCCGATCAACACTGGATTATTTTTTGTGCGGCGCGAAAGGATTTGAATCAAGCGAAGGATTTCGTTATCGCGTCCAATCACTGGATCAAGTTTTCCTTCGCGCGCAAGTTGCGTTAAATCGCGCGAATATTTTTCGAGCGTGCGATAACGCGTCTCGGCTTGCGGATCGGTAACGCGCTGTCCGCCGCGTAAATCTTGAATCGCGTCATAGACCCGGTCACGGGTCAAGCCCGCTGATTCGAGAATCCGCGCCGCAGGGGTGTTGCGCTCCGTCAAGATCGCAAGGAAAATATGCTCGGTCGAGATGTATTCATCCTTTAAACGATTCGCTTCTTCGTTGGCAAGATCAATAATCCGCTTGACGCGCGGCGTGATAAAAATCTGTCCCGCGCCTCCGCCAAAGATATTGGCTTTCGGGCTGGAACGCAATGTTGCGTCGAGCCGCTCCACCAATGCATCGGGGCTGACATTCATCTTTTCAAGGATTTGGGGAATCACGCCACCGGGCTGTTCGATCAAAGCCAGCAGAATATGTTCGGTATCAATTTGGTTGTGTCCATAGCGCTGGATAATTTCCGCGGCGCGCTGGGCGGCTTCCTGGGCACGTTCGGTAAATCGGTCAAATCGCATCATAAGAAAATTCTCCCATAGAGCGGAGCATCTTTCGATAAATCTCTGCTCTATAAATAACAGTGGCATTATAACAAAACCATCGTCAGCGAATTGTTCGCACTGCATTAGAGTTGTGTTAAATTTCCCCGAGTCAGGGCTATAATACACGCAATGGCCTCCACTACTGTCAAAATTCAATCGGGAGAAGCCGCTTCCCTGCGCCCGCTGAACATTTTCCGGGATTTGCCTCAGGTGGCGGACTTGATCGAGCTGTGTTTCTCTTCCACGATGGATGAAGACGGACAATCCTACCTTCAGCAAATGCGCCGCGCAAGCCGCGATAACAGTTTTTTGCAGTGGGCCAACTCAGCCATCGAAGGCGCCTCTGTGCCGCTTTCCGGTTTTGTTTGGGAGGAAGACGGCAAAGTGGTCGGCAACGTCAGCCTAGTTGCTCATAACTACAAAAGCAGGAAAATCACGCTGATTGCCAACGTGGCTACGCATCCCGATTATCGCCGGCGTGGGATCGGCCGTGCATTGACCGAACGCGCAATGATCCAAGCGCGGCAACGGGGTACGAAGGAATTGTGGCTCCAAGTCCGCGAAGATAACCCGACCGCCATAAAAATTTATAGGGGTTTGGGATTTGTCGAACGCGCCCGCCGAACCACGTATCAAGCGTATCCCAATTTGTTTCGAGCTTCGACCACGAATGATGTCACCGTAACCAGAGTAAAGCCGTATTTCTGGTCCCTTCAACGCGAATGGCTATATCGAGCGCATCCTGATGAATTGAGTTGGTATTGGCATTGGGATTGGAATCGGCTGGGACCTGGTTTGAAAATGTGGCTTCATCGCTTCTTCGTAGAATTCGATATCCGTCAATGGGCGGCAATACAGAACGGAAAGTTGCTTTCGACCGTAAGCTGGCTGGGTGCAACGCGCCCAACGGATTTGCTGTGGGTGGCGGCTCCACCTGATGGTGACGCGGCCGCTCTGAAGTCCGCACTGGAAGCGGCGTGCCGCGAATTAGCGAATCAACGCCGACTAACCATCGAATATCCGGCCGGCGAAATGGTCGAGGCAATCCAAGCCGCAGGGTTCAAGCCGCAGCGGACTTTGATCTGGATGCTCGCGACATCTTGATTTGTTCTGCGTATTGAATCAAAGAAAGGAAAAGATTATGACTAAATTTATTTTGCGTTGGGTTATCAATGCCATTGCCATTTTTCTGGCTATTAAATTCGTGCCGGGCATTCATTTGGCAAGTTTAGTTTCAATCATCTGGCTGGCGTTGATCTTCGGATTGGTCAACGCCTTCCTGCGTCCATTGCTCAAACTATTGACCTGCCCATTGATTGTTCTAACGCTCGGTCTATTCACTTTGCTCATCAACGCCTTCCTGTTTTGGCTGACCGGGCAGATCGGTCAAATGTTTGGTATCGCCCTCACCTTCGACGGTTTCTGGCCAATATTTCTAGGCGCATTGGTTATCACCATCGTGAGCATTATTATGAGTCTGATCTTTAAAGATGAGTTGAAAAATAGATAAGAATAATTTCCCGGATTGTTATAGGGACACGATATTCGTGTCCCTATATTTTTAATCCCGGCAATCCGCCAGCCGGTGTGGCCATTTTCACTGCACGGAGTATGGCTTGCGCCATCGCTTCCGCGGCGAACGCGCCAATCGTGGTCACATCCGATTTTTTATTTCCGGTAGATAATGCAAAAATCGTATCGCCATCCAACATGGTATGCGCGGGACGAATGCAACGCGCCAAACCGTCGTGTGCCATCTGCGCCACTTTCGTGGCTTCGACTTTCGTCAGCGCGGCGTTCGTCGCCACCGCGCCGATCACCGTATTCGATTTCGTCGCGAGCCGCATCATATTGCGTCCCGCAAACGTTCGCATCATCTTCAGTGTGTCGGCAAAATATTCCCTGCCGCCGACTCGAATCGGCCCGACTTTTCCCGAACGCAGACCAGCAATAACCTCGCCGTTTTCAATCACATCGCCCCAAGCATTGACGGCAACAATTGCGCCGACCATGATTCCATTTCCGATATCAATGCTTGCACTTCCCAACCCGGACTTCATGGCGAGCGCGTTGCCAAATAACTTCCCCACGCTCGCACCGGTTCCCGCCCCCACATCCCCTTCGGCGGATTCGTCCTTCGAGGCGTTGAGACAAGCCAGATATCCCATCTCAGCGTCTGGACGAATATTTTTATCGCCCAAACTTAAATCATACAAAATCGCGGCGGGCACAATCGGAATTTTTGCAAGGCCAGTATCAAAACCGATCTTGTGTTCTTCAAGATAACGCATCACACCGCTGGCGGCATCGAGTCCAAATGCGGAACCGCCCGCCAATACCACGGCATGGACTTTCTCCACGAGATTGATTGGATTCAATAAATCGGTTTCGCGCGTACCCGGTGCGGAGCCGCGCACATCCACGCCGGCCACCGCGCCTTTGCGGCAAAGAATAACCGTGCAACCGGTCAAGGCGTTATCATTCTGCGCGTGACCGACTTCAATGCCGGACACGTCAGTAATGGAATCTTTTGATTGCATTTATTTTAGAATATGCGCCAACTCAAGAAACTCTTCCCATTCTTCCTGAAAGAAATGAACCGTAACGTTATTGAGTTCAACATGATAGGTAATTTCGCCATCCGGTTCTTCGGCTTTCCAGACCAGATAATTCTCCGTCTCAGCCAACGTTTGGGTTTTGGGCTCACTATTGTTGTTTGACATGGCATTCTCCTTTGGTAGTTTATATGTGCATTATGAATTGGATTTGGCAAACCGTCCGCGCACAGTATGCCAGAAGTCGCGGATGGCGGCAAGGATGCGCGAGATCGAAAGCGGCGCCGGATACGTTCCCTCGCCCTCCGACCACGGATCGAGGTCGAGCATTTTCCGCGTGACGTAACGCCAGAATAACGTAACAGTTGCAAGCATCGGCGCGGCGATGATAACGCCCAATAATCCGAGGAATGACGCGGCGATTAAAGCCGCGATCAACACCGCGGCGGGGTGGACATGCAGAGCGCGCGCCAGAATCCGCGGCGTAATCAGGTTATCGAAGATTTGATCTATCAGGAAGGCAAACGCGACAGCAACGATCGCGTACGTTAGCGGCGGGAGTCCGAACGGACCGGTTCCCTGAAAATAAGCCACCAATGCCAGAGTCACCCATGTGACAGGCTCTCCGAAATACGGAACAAATTTGGCGAAGCCTGCCAGGAATGCAATGCCGATTGCATATTTCACGCCGAGCAAACTGAAAACTACCAGATAAGCAACAAAAGTAAAGAAGAAAACGATTACCTGACCGCGCAAGAACGCATTCCAGATTATACCTAGTTCATGCCCGAGACGATGAATATCATCAGTGTATCCCGGAATATCCAGCCAAACGATCCGGCGGCGCGTCCCGCCGCTTTCGGAGAGCGCAAAATAGGAAACCAGTAAAACGAAAAGCATCCAGCCTAAAAATTGAGCCGCGCCGCTCGCAATCGCGCCGAGAAG
>DATCTP010000057.1:0-2686 GCA_036567885.1 Anaerolineales bacterium
CATCTGTTCAAATCTTGGTGCAAATCGCGACTTTCCAGACGAGCGAACTAAACCATGGAACTTCAAGAGAATTCGATCTCGGTCAACAGCAACTTGACCTAAGAGATATTGCAAGATATTCTTGACAGTCGACTTGCGCTCATCAAGTATCGATAAGCTCAGAAAATACTCATCAGCGCCCCGGTTGGCAAATGAGTTGTGCCATTCCATCGAATCAGCAAATGCCTTTCCGAGTCTATCCCATACCTCCGGCACTGTTCCCAAACTTTTGAGCGCGTAATTCTCTATCGCCGTTGGCATGCAATAATAATCAATCTCTTGGTTGTAGGTCAGCAAATTCAATTCGGTAAAATGGTTCAAATGTGCTTGGATATCATCTAAGCCAACATCCTCCTGAGAAGCCGAAAAGTAGACTTCCTTAGCCAATGCCGCATCAAAACCGCTCGAAAGTATGCTTAGCCGAAGAAAGAAATCGCGCTCGTCTGCGGTCAGCCGATTCAAAAGAAGAGACACAATCGCTTCAGTATGATTATTCGATTGTCCTGCAACTTCTCTGGCGCTCTCCCTGAAAACACTAACTAAATCATCTACCTCGATTGCAGGGCTGTAATTTGCGTAACCCGCCGTCAAGCAAAGATTTACCGGAATGTGTTGACAAATGTTTGCCAAGTCCGCTGCGTTCGCGTCTACTCGATGGCACATACGCATAAGAAGTTCTTCAGAAGCCTTCTGGGGGAGCTCGCGTAGAGTTACTGATTCCCCGCTTAGGCTCTCAGATTTTTCATTGGCTGCGATTAACAAGCCACATGAAGTTGGTCGCGTCAATCTGTCCAGGAATTCGCCTGACCGCAATCCGTCTAAGATGATAAGAACCCTCCTCCCATCTAAAACCGATACATATTGATCTGTCAGAGTTTCTAGCTCGTCTGAAACGGGCGCATAAGGTTCGAATATGTGGACAATCGTTTCAATAATCCTGAACAACACTACACGATCTTGGCCATTCTCATCTACTCTAATATATATTTGTGCATCGGGATACGCGCTTCGCAATTGGTGAGCCGCAGCATGGCAAAGTTCTGTCTTTCCAATTCCCGAAGCTCCATAGATGCAGCATTTTCTTCCAGAAATGTGATTGCTTGGGTCAGGTGCAAGGAGGCTCACAACGGTATTGATTTCTTCATCTCTGCCGATAAAGAATTTTCCTCGTGGCCAGACACTATTTGGCTTTGGGATATCGATAGAATTAATCATAATCAATTCGTCAATACAGCACTTTGATTAGAATACAAATCTACTAATACACAGGCTGCAAATTATAATCGTTTATTAGGCCTCCCGGCGATTAGCTCACTGGGAGTTGCCGTGAATTAGGCATATATGGTGGTCGCGGCGAATAAGTGATAGCCGTGCAGGTCCAAATAGATGCGTTGGAAGAGATGCTCGAGGTTGAAAATGCCGTAGCAGCGTCGCTTAAGGACTTTGACCTTGTTGTTGAAACCTTCGACGAAGCCGCTGTTGTTGCGGTGGATGAAGTAGTTGGTGATTTCCTCCCACCAGGTCTGGAGTAACTTTAGGAAATCATCGAAACAGTGCAAGCCGCTTTTTTCGACTTTCTGGATCCAGTGCCGGATTCTGGTTTGAGCTTGGGATTTAGACAGGTTCATGTTGAAGAGGGCAGTAAGTTGTTCACGGAGAACATAAGCCTGTTTGGCAGAAGGCGAATGCTCGAAGAAGCGTCTCAAAACCTTACGCTCTTCCTTGTTCAGGTCGCGGGCCTTCTTGCGAAAAGCGTGAAAACTGCCATTGAGTTTTTGATATTCTTCTTTGGCCAGGGTTTTCTTGATACGCAGCAACTCTTGTTTTCTCAATTCGTCTGCGGCGTCGCGGTAGTGCCGAGCCACATGGAAACGGTCCGCCACAATCCAGGCATGTGGGATCTCTTCCCGCACGGCTTCGATGTAGGCTTCCCATAAATCACAACAGACTGTCTGCACCGTCTGCAGGATTTTGAGCGGAATTAGCCGTAAAAACTCCACCACCCCGGCTTTTTCATGCCCTGGCAGAACGCCCAAGATCACGATCTCGCCCGTGCCCAACCGACCGGTCACCAAAGTGACGTAATCTCGCTGCCCTTTTTTCAAGGCAATTTCATCCAAGCCCAGTACGTCTACTACGCTCATCTCCCCCCAGTCGGCGCTCGTTGCAATTCGTCGTTCCAAGGTGCCTACCACACTCTCATAGCCGAGCCCCTCCTTGATCACCACATCTTCCACGGTCGAGTTCACCAACTGCAACAGGATATGATTATCCAGCGCAAAACTGTGCGGGCTGTTGATCATGCCATTCCAAACTTTGCGTCGTGGTCGGCTGACCCTCACATTCCTGACATTGATACCGCTTGGGTCGATAGCGCAAAAAACTCGCCCGGCCAAACACCGGTAAGTGTCGGATGATGACCCACTCATCCTGTCCATGCAGCTTCGTGATCCACTTGCCACATTTGCGACAGCGCGTGCCATCCTTGGTACTTTCAATCGTAATGATAATTTCGCCGCGGTCGTTCATTGATGTCTGCAAGACCCGAACATCGGGGATGCCCAGCGGGATCGTGACCTGTGCGTTTGCCATGGGTTTCGCCATTGCTACCAACTCCCATACCATTTTTAACCCTAATTTTATCCCT
>DATCTP010000058.1:0-3727 GCA_036567885.1 Anaerolineales bacterium
ATTGGACAAGGTTTGGTGGGGCGCGCCGCCCAAATGAAATCTCCAGTAATCGTTCCAGACACCAGCGCTGATCCGAATTGGTTGCCAAATCCGCTTTTGCCGAATACAAAATCAGAAATCGCTGTACCCATTCGTTTGGGGGATCAGGTTCTTGGGGTCTTGGATGTGCAAAATGCTGAAGTCAATAGCCTTACCGATCAGGATGTTGAAATGATCGGTTCGATCGCAAATCAGGTGGCCGTGGCCCTGCAAAATATTCGCCAATTCGCCGAGACTCAACGAACCGCGGCGCAACTATCGGAGGCGCTTGATATCGCCAGACTGGCCAACTGGGAATATGATGTTGAGAAAGATATCTTCACCTTCAACGACCATTTCTATTCCATTTTCCATACTACCGTCGAACGCGAAGGCGGCTACCAGATGTCTTCAGCCCAATATGCGCAACGCCTCGTCCACCCTGATGATGTTCCAATGGTTGGTGCAGCGATCGGGACAGCTCTGGCTTCAACCGACCGACACTACAGCACCCAGTTGGAGCACCGTGTTCTATATGCGGAAGGCGGAATAGGATACATCTCGGTAAATGTTCATATCGAACGGGATGACAACGGCAAGATCCTCCGCTATTACGGCGCTAACCAGGATATCACCGAACGCAAGCGCCTTGAAGTACTCACAGCCCAGCGCGCCAGACAGCAGGAAGCGCTCAACCTCATTACCCAAAAAATCCAAAGTACCGTTACTGTGGAAGCCGCATTAAAGGTTACTGCCCGTGAACTTGGACATGCTCTTGGTATGAAGCCAACGTGGGTCGCTCTTGAGCCGCCCGTATCAGCCAGCGATGACAAAAATAAGAATTGAAAGGAAGCATATAAATGAATAATCTATTCCATCTTCCCGAAAATACATCATCGCAAGCACGCAATGCATTTTGGATAATCCTGGCATTCATCATCGCCGACCTGACCGTGATCGGCTTCCTTCTTTACCAGGTGCAGACAGCTCCTTCCTGGCAATTGTTTATGTCAATTGGCTCATCGGGGATTTTGCTCGCTTTTATCATTGCCAGCTTGGTGTTTGTGTTGCGCGGTCGTACTACGCTGGCGATTTGGCTTACGGTTGTACCCTGGTTGCTCGTCCTCCTTTCAAGTTCCTGGATAATCACAGGACTGGGATTCGTGATGCTGCTCGACATCATCACGGTTACGATCCAAGTCGCATCCCTGACTCTGCCCTCGCGTCAAGCAGGTCCCATGATATTGACTGCGGTTGCAGTGGGTATACTGACATTCGTTGCTGATATATTTCTGCCAACTGGAAGAATCGTCATATCCGGGTTTGGTACCCTACTCTATATCATTGTCATTGTGAGCGTGCTGGTCTTTGGGGCGACAATTCTCCGGCAATTTCACAATTATTCCCTGCGTACCAAGCTCCTCATTGTCCTCCTGGCTGTTGCGCTCACCCCGTTTGCTGGCTTGTCCTACTATAACAATCTTGCCACGACGCAAGATCAGACCAATACAGCTAGTGAGGCATTAAAAGGCGCGGCCTCTCAAACTCAACAGACACTGGATACATTCATTCAGGGTCAAAAGAACCAGGTTGTCGCTGACGCTCAACTGCCGATCATGACAGAATATCTCAGCTTGCCGCCCTCAGAACGCGCCGGTAGCGCTACCGAAGCCGATCTTAACTCCAACTTGCGCGTGCTGGCTAACCTGGACTCGGTCTACATCACCTCGGTGGCGCTGTTGGATCGAAATGGGGTGGTTTTGGCTGACACCAACACAGCAGAAGTAGGGCAAAGCGGATCAAATCGGGACTACTTCAAGGGCGCGGTCAGCAGCTCTTCTTACGTCTCACCGATTGAATTCTCCCAAGCCACAGGGAATGCCTCTCTTTACTTCAGCGCGCCAGTGAAGGCTGCGAACGGAAATTTGCTCGGCGTTCTGCGCGTGCGTTACAGTTCGGATGTGATCGAGCAGGCGTTGTATACCGCCGTAGTCAACTTTGGCCATGTCGGTACATTTGCCGCGCTGTATGATGAGAACAATATCCGTCTGGTGGATACTTCCGATTCGGACTTGAACTTGAAATCGGTGATGCCATTGCCCACGGATAAACTCGCCCAACTGCAGGCCGCGGGGCGTCTCCCTGCCGGTAGCGTGGCTCAGCTCTCCTCTAACCAGCTGGATGTTCAAACGGGCTTGGCAAATATTGATTCCCAGCCGATTTTCTCAGCCGATTTTTCTGGCAATAAAAGTCTGGATCAAGCGGTTGGTTTCAAACTAAAGAATCAGCCGTGGAAGATCGTTTTCGCTGAGCCTAATGAATTATTTTTGGCGCCAGCTCAAGCGCAAACGCGCAACGGCCTGTTGATCGCCCTGATCGCGGCAGGCCTGGTCAGTTTGGTGGCGCTATTCATTGGCCAGTTGCTTTCGAGTCCGATTGTGCAACTCACAAATGTTGTGCAGCAAATTGCTGCTGGGAACATCAATGTGCAAGCTCAGGTTACTTCACAGGATGAAGTCGGTCAGTTGGCTAGAATATTCAATAATATGACCAGTGAATTGCGACAAACACTGGGAAACATTGATCGCCGCGCCAAAGACCTTGCAACGGTGGCATCCATTAGCACAACCACAGCCGCTATCCGCGATCCATTCCAAATGTTGGCAACCGCAGTGCATCTAATCCAGCGCGGTTTTGGTTTGTATCATGCCCATGTGTTCACTTATCATAGAGAGAATCAGATTCTCCAAATCATCGCCTGCGGTTATAAAGAAGGCGACGAACACGAAGGCACACATGGCACAGCCGCCATCCCAATCGCGCAGGAACAATCCCTCGTGGCACGCGCAGCCCGTACCCGAAAGTCGGTAATCATCAATAATGTGCGTAGCGACCCGGGTTGGTTGCCAAACCCTCTCCTGCCTGAAACGCGCGCGGAACTTGCCGTGCCAATGATCGTGGGCGATGAATTGCTGGGCGTATTAGATGTACAAGCTGATCATGTGGACGCATTCAGTGATCAAGATGCTAATATTCAGATGACTCTTGCCTCCCAGATCGCCACTGCTCTACAAAGCTCCCAAGCCTACATCGAAGCAAAAACACGCGCGGACCTTGAAGAGATGGTTAACACGATTAGCCGGAAAATCCAGCGTGCCGGAACTGTGGAAGATGTGTTACAGGTTGCCGTTCGTGAACTTGGCGCGGCGACGGGTGCTTTGAGCGTCCGTGCAAATATCACCGTTCAACGCGATAACGGTAATAGCAACCAGAACTGATTTGGAGTTTGACGAGGAGTAATTTCTATGTCACAGACTGATCCGAAAAACGAATTATTTGAGAACTTGTCAACCGAATCTGATTCCCAAACTCAGGCGGCTGTCAGCACGCATCATCCCAACTTCTGGCAAAGATTGATTGAGCCATCTGAAACAATTACCGATGCTGGTACGCGGCGACAGGCAAGTTTGGTATCAGCTCTTTTGCTTGCCCTCGTGATAGCTCTAAGTACAGGAGTAATTGCCAACTCTGTTGCCCTTCATCAATATGGTATTGCAGTTGTATTAGGATGCACTGCAATCGCTCTGGGAACCACGTATGGTTTGAGCCGTACCAGACATTACAAGTTGGCTCAAACCCTTATGTTCGTGTTTCTAGTGGCAGTATCCATCCTGGATGTGGTTACCCAAAAAGATATTAGCGCAAACGG
>DATCTP010000059.1:0-4267 GCA_036567885.1 Anaerolineales bacterium
CTCCCTCACTAAATCTTTCGGCGCGATGGACCTTTTCACCAACGTCAGCTTCACGGTGGCGAAAGGTTCGCGGCTCGCGCTGGTCGGACCCAACGGCGTAGGCAAGACCACGCTCTTGCGCATCATCGTTGGCGCGGACGAAGCTTCGTCCGGAGAAGTGCATCGCTCACGCGGCACGCGCATCGGATATCTTCCGCAGGAAGCGGATTTCGAAATGACCGGCACATTATGGGACGCGTGTCATTCGGTCTTCGATGAATTGATTCGGATGCAGGAGCAATTGCATAGCCTCGAATCTCAAATGGCAACGCACGCCGATGAAGTGATGGAACGTTATGGAAAACTTCAGGAAGAGTTCGAGCGGCGCGGCGGATACACCTACGCCACGCGCATCAAACAAGTGCTGACCGGTCTCGGCTTCGACGAAGCGGATTACACGCTTTCGCTCGATCATCTTTCTGGCGGACAGCGCACACGTGCCTATCTCGCCAAATTGTTGCTATCGAATCCCGATTTGTTATTGCTCGATGAGCCGACCAATCATCTCGACATCGCGGCGGTGGAATGGCTGGAAAGTTATCTGGCGCAATGGGACGGCGCGGCAGTGGTTGTTTCGCATGATCGTTATTTTCTCGATAAAGCCTGCAATGTGATTCTTGAAATGCATCCGGGCGCGTTCGAGTTGTATCACGGCAATTACTCGGCATATCTGCATCAGCGTCAGGAACGCGCCGACCGCCGACAAGAAACCTTCGAGAGCGAACGCGACAAACTTTTGAAGGATATGGAATACATCAAGAAAAATATTGCGGGTCAAAACGTTCAGCAAGCCAAAGGCAAACTGCGGCGGCTGACGCGCATTGTGCAAGCCATCGAGCAGGTCGGCATGGACGCGGTGCTCAACACCAATTGGTCGCAGCTGGATGTCGAAACCACCACCAGTCCGTTCGGTGTGGAAGAAGCCGAGAAGCACGTGCGTGCTTTGCGTTCGCCGGTTCGCACGTTGCCGCATTTGCATTTGAAGCTCGGTTCGCAAAAACGTTCGGGCGAGTTGGTGATCCGCACCCGCGATTTGCAAGTCGGTTATCCTGGCAAACTTTTATTTCGCGCGCCGGATATCGAATTGCGTCGAACCGATTGTGCGGCGTTGATCGGACCCAACGGCGCTGGCAAGACCACTTTCTTGAAGACCATCCTCGGTCAGACCGAACCGTTAGCGGGTGAGGTGATTCTCGGAGCGAGTCTCAACGTCGGGTATTTCGCGCAGGCGCACGAAGGATTGAATCCAAATAATACGCTCATCGAAGAAATTGACTCGATCATGCCGCATTGGCTGCCGGGACAAATCCGTGATTATCTTGGCAGATATTTATTCAGCGGCGAAGACGCTTATAAGAAAGTGTCCATGCTTTCGGGTGGCGAGCGCGGACGACTCGCATTAGCCAAACTCGCATTGCAAGATACAAACTTGTTGCTGCTCGATGAGCCGACCAATCATTTGGATATTCCGTCGCAGGAAGTTTTGGAGGCGGTGTTGGACGATTATGCCGGTACGATTTTGCTCGTGACGCATGACCGCTATTTGGTGGACGCGCTGGCAACACAAATCTGGGAAGTGAACCCGGATGAAAATCAGATGACCGCCTTCAACGGCACGTATTCGCAGATGAAAGCTGAACGTGAGAAGGAAGCCGCGCGGCTTGCAGTTACGATTCCCGATTCCCGAATCTCAACTCCCGCAAAACGCCAAACGCAAAGCGCAAAGACGCAAAACGCGAGGAACAAGGATGAACGCCGACGCCTTGCACACTTGCAGGAACTCGAAAACTCCATCGCCGCACTGGAGAAGGATTTGGCGAACCTGACCGCGCAACTGGAGAGTCCGCTGGTGAATGCGAATGAAGTAGTAAAGATCAGCAAAGAATACGAGCGCATCCAAAAAGAGATGGATGAGAAGTTGGTGGAGTGGGAAGGGATGCAAGTCGAATAAATGTCACACCTGCACTTGCAGCGCAGGTGCAAGTGTTGCGAGCCCCGAGCATAGCGAGTGGGCATGGCAATCCCGCAAGGGGATCATATCTCAAGTAACCAACAAACAGGAGATTGCCACGTCGGTCTGCGACCTCCTCGCAATGACAATTCACGGTGGAGAAGGAAGGGTTGCAGAAATGAGCGGAGTATAATCAAGGTATGCCAACTGTCAAAATCATTGGCCGTTATCGTTTTTACTTTTTCAGCAAAGAAAATAACGAGCCGCCACATATTCATGTGGAAAGCGCTGAAAATGCAGCCAAGTTTTGGCTCTCTCCCATCGAGTTGGATTGGACGGTTGGATATAACTCAAAGGAGCTTCGACAGATTCGTGAATTAGTGGAAGAAAATGTTGAGTTCTTCCTGGAGAAATGGTATGAACAGCCTAAAAACACATAGCCCAACATCTGTGCTTGCAGTGAGTGTTCGCTTTACTGAGGATGCGATGTCAGTCAGTTTATCCGATGGACGTGAAGTGTCAGTTCCACTGGAGTGGTTTCCGCGCCTGCGGAACGCGACCTCGGAGCAGCGTAATAAATGGCGATTGATTGCGCATGGAATCGGTATGCACTGGGAAGAAATAGATGAAGATATTGCTGTAACAACGTTGTTGCGGATGTAACGAATAGGGCGTAAATGGGGGGAAATACAAGCGTATCCAAAAAGAGATGGACGAGAAGCTGGGGGAGTGGGAAGGATTGCAAGGATAAAATGCGTGGATTCTTTGAGAGCCTAATCGTATTTTGGAAACCTGATGTGGAATTTATTTCACCACTTTCAATAAATACCTGCCAAAACAGATTAGAAGATTTGGGCGCTAAAACTTCTGCAGGTGGATGGCCCTGGACACCCATTGACAAAATACCAATTCACTTTTTCTTGAAAGGTAAAGATTATTCTTTTTGGACACAAGGACCTGCAATATCAGGCACTTTACAAGAAACTGAAGAAGGGACAAACATCAGCGCCACATTCTGGCCATGGAGACCTTATTGGAATATCGCCTCTTTACTAATTCTTATGGTCTGGTTGGTTTTTTACCTAAAGGATTTTTTTATTTGTTTTCCACTTAGCATCATTTTGGTAGCCAACGTTGGCTACATTTATTATTTTCGGTCTTTTTGGCCCACGCTTGAAAAAAAGCTAACCCAAAACTTGAAGTCTTGGAAAAGAGATATTTGATTCCGAAAGGAGTCACATATGTCTTGGAAGAATCAACTGCGAAGCGACCCTTTGCCGTGGCTGCCAGTGCATGAAGGCGATAAGTCTCAGGCGATAACTCTATGATCGCACCTTTTGGAGTAATGAGACGGGCGGGAAGGGACATAAAAACTCCTTTTCTACGGTGATTATATTTTACACCGTTCGTGCCGCGAACAACGGCGGCATGCCGGTGCGAGACAGCAGGGCGATGGGGAGAGGGGATTAAGACTATTTCTTTTTACTAAATCGCTGGATGCGCGCTTCGATATCCGCCATAATATTTTGCAACTCGCCCATATCCGTCTCGTTCAAGTGCCTTTTCAATTCCGTCATGAGCGGCTCGCGTTTCGGCTGATACGCATTCAGCAACGTTGCAACGTCGTTTTCGTAAATTCCCACGCGCTCAAAACTCGCCTGACGATACAGTGAAGGCAGGGCAAATAATTTCAACAATAACAAGCCCTCGACGGTAGCGCATTTGATTTTGCGATCCATGAATTGTTTTTCCGTGCTGTATTTTTTTGCCACTTTATCGAATAAAGGATTCTTGGTCAGGAGAATATCAATTTGCAATTCGCCAAATTGTCCATGTACAAAATACATATCCTGGCCGGTGATTTTGATCTCAGGCAGTTTTGTCAGCGAAGTCAATGCCATGATCAGGTCAATATCCTGCGTGTTGCGGCCCTCCACATAAGTCAGCAGTGCAATGCCGCCGACCAGCACATAATCTACTTTGCGGGAGTCGAGCAAATGGAACAATTGCTCAACCTGAGCCAGAAGGGAATCTGCGTTCATAATGACCTCAGGAGGGTTCTTGAAATTGAGTGCGACCGCGTTGCGTACCACGCCGCCAATCTGAGATACGCTGTGAATCGTCATAGTGTTAAGTATACACCGCAAGTTTGCTTACTAAGCAGTGCGTCGCACTATACAGCTAGACTTAACCACAAAAGTGGAAGAATCTTTTCTTTGGATTGGCTTCATCAACAAAGGTGCGACGCACCCTCACGAATTCTTCCCGCATCGGAAT
>DATCTP010000060.1:0-2697 GCA_036567885.1 Anaerolineales bacterium
GCTTTGCGAACTTTCGTGGCTTGCTCAAATGCATATGCCAATCGAATCAATGTCGATTCCTGCCACGCTTTTCCGATGAAAGACAAGCCAATCGGAAGACCAAAAATATAACCAGCGGGAACCGTAATATTCGGGTATCCGGCCACCGCCGCAATTGAAGTGCTTTCCATGTCCCAGCCGGAATTGTCTCCGTTTACAAGGTCAATCACCCACGCTGGTCCGCCCGACGGAACGATAACCGCATCAAGCCGATGCTTTTTCATCGTGGCATCGATTCCGTATTTGCGCGCAAGAAGATGATTTTTGGCAAGAGCTGACAAATATTTCTTTGACTTCAATGATTTTTTCTCGCGCGCTTCGATCATACGACTCTGTCCAAAATACGGCATTACACGCGCTTTATTTGACTCATTAAATTGAATCACATCTTCCATGGAATGAACTTTCGCATCGAGCCCAAGTGAATCAAGATATGAATTCAAATCAGCATTGAACTCATATAACAGAACTTCCAATTCAGTCTTGCCAAACTTATCAAAATCCTCAACGGCAACCGGGTCAATGATGGTTGCACCGAGCTTGCTCATGGTTTCAATGGAAGAATCAAAAATCGCCAATACTCGCTTATCTGACCCAGCCATGGAACGCGCGACACCGATGCGAACTCCCTTGAGTCCGTTGGGATCGAGGAACTTTGTGTAGTCCCGATGCGCCGTTCTTTTCTTGGACTGTGTGGCGGGATCCAGTCTATCGACTCCAGACATCGCTCCGAGCAGAATCGCCGCGTCAGCAACCGTGCGCGCCAGCGGGCCTGGTGTATCCTGGCTGTGTGCGATTGGAATGATTCCGCTTCGGCTCAGCAATCCCAATGTCGGCTTGATGCCAACAATGCCATTCGTTTGCGAAGGGCAAATGATCGAGCCATCCGTTTCCGTGCCAACTGCCACAGAGCAGAAATTCGCCGCAACCGCCGCTCCTGAACCAGAGGACGATCCGCAGGCACTGCGATCCAATGCATAAGGATTGCGCGTCAGGCCTCCTCGGCTTGACCAACCGCTGGTTGAGTGCCGATCACGAAAGTTCGCCCATTCACTTAAATTGGTTTTGCCAAAAACCACTGCACCCGCTTTATGAAGCCGACTCACAATAAATGCATCACGCGAGGCGATATGTCCTTCCAGCGCCAAGGAACCAGCCGTTGTCTGCATCTTGTCATGAGTACTTATGTTATCTTTTATTAAAACTGGAATGCCGTGCAAAGGGCCTCGTACCTTGCCAGACATTCGCTCCTCATCGAGAGAGTCGGCAATCGAGAGCGCATCGGGGTTAAGTTCAATAATTGAGTTGACGCGCGGCCCGCTTTGGTCGAGGTGGTGGATGCGGTCAAGATATTCCTCAACAATGGCATGCGAGGTAAATTCGCCCGATGCCATTTTGGACTGCAAATCTGAAATCGTGTATTCATCCATAAAGAATCTGCCTTTTGATCAACACAAACACATTTATCATCCGAAGATTATATACAAAGTGACGGCGGTCGCGACAATCATGCAGAATGAGAAGAAATTGGCTCGGAAAGCGTCTCCATAAGATGAAATCAAAAACAATCCGCACCGAAGATCAAGACGGATTTTTGATTCAGAGTTTTCTCATTCCACAAAACTATGCTTCAAGCCGACGATATCACGATAAGTAACACATCCATACATCATATAATTGTCGTCAGTAATGGGCATGGCTCGAAAATTATAACGGGCAAACTTTTCGTAAGCCTCTTTCAAAGTGCTATCGGGATCCAACGAGTGAACATTTTCGTCCATGATATCTTTTAAAGGCAAAGCGTCATCCGCCAGCAGCAATTCTTTGACGTCCAACACCCCCAACAACCGCTTTTCATCATCAAGGACGAATATATAATTGATCACATCCTTTCCCGTTGCCACCGTTTTATATTCTTCACGGGCTTTTTCAACGGTATAGTTTGGCGGAAAAGAAATATATTCCTGAGTGGCATAATCCAGGATATTTTCTTCGTGATGATCCATGATCGCGCGAATCTTGACGGCATTCTGGGCATCCAATAATTTTAGAATTTCGTTCGCTTCCGGTGTGGACAAAATGGAAAGCACATCCGCCGCCTGACCGGTTGTCATCTGATCCACCAATTGAGCTACTTTTTCAACTTTCATTGATTCGACCAGGTCTCTTTGTACGTTTGGATCAATTTCCTCGAGTGTATCAGACGCCTGCTCAGGATCCAAACCTTCGAAAATTTCGACGCGTTGATCTGGATCCATCTCTTCCAAAATATCCGCTAAGTCAACAGGATGGAGGTCGGCAAGTTTTTCCTTCACGACTTTAAACTGCAAGTTGCCGCGAAAACTGCCAATGTCTTCGGGTAATGGCTGAACATAAGCCCAGGAGATCGTTTGGTCACGGACATTCTCGGCTAAGTTGTAAATAAAGTTCGCCAAGCCAGTCAGTCCCATGCGGCGCAACAAACCATAGCGGCTGAGGTCCACTTCGCTGACATAAAGTTTTTTATTTTTGAGGATCAATTTGATATCGTAGATCACTTCCATTTCACGACCATCAAGGTCAACGGCTTTTTTATCAACGATATGATCTTTGAGTAATACAGCTTTTTCATCAGGCTCGCCTTTGAACGGTGTAATATCTTCTACCGCAACCACAACA
>DATCTP010000061.1:0-3353 GCA_036567885.1 Anaerolineales bacterium
TTTGATGATCCTTCGCCGACAAGTGTAGCTCTTCAACACATTATTCAGGCACCACCATTACCACACTCCATCAATCCGAAACTTTCTCATGAAGTGGATAAAGTGCTGTTGAAAGCATTGGAAAAAAGTCCACACAACCGCTACAAAACCGGGGCCGAATTGATGGATGCTTTGAAAAGAGCTCTGTCCTTGCCTGTAACTTCGAAGGCGAGAGCGGTACCATTGCCGCCTCCACCCGTTGGAACCCTGACCATTGTTCACCGCACTTCCAAAAAGAAGGGCACAGACAAAAAAGCTGGAATTGGAGATTCCCACACCAAAAGCCGACCAAGACAATCGCGGTTTATGTGGCTGATCATTGGATTACTGTTTTTGTGGGGGTTGGTCTTTGTTTGGATGTATGATGCAGGTCGATTTAATTATCTATCTATCAGCCGGATCCCGATTTCCTCCGGCACACCTGCGCTCAAAACAGCAACTGTTATAAATTCAACTAACAGGAACGCTTCCCTGGCAGAAAAGAGCACGCTCACACCAATTTCATCGCCCACTACTATTTACACACCATCAGCATCCACTAAGCCTTCCATGTATGGCGCATTTACTTCGATTTCACCAACCATAACAGTGACCTCGACCTTGCGCGTTGAGCCATCTGTAACCGAAACACTGCCAACCAGCATGCCTACAACTGCGGGTATTGAAACATCCACGCCTCTGATATCAGCAACAAATCCAACCACTCCCAGTATTGCCCTATCCCAAACCTCATTGCCTGCGCCTACTGCAAAGCCCCTCAGCCTAAACCATTTTATACTCTATTACGATAACAACAGCTTTTACTTGTATAGCGACGCCAGTGTTAATAGAACATTGTCGGCGTTTTCATTTCAAAGACAAGATGATCAAGGCTCTCTGCTCGCCGATTTTTTTGGCGGTTGGCTATGGACAGATTACTTTCCACGCGACATAATTTCGCCGAAGAGCTGTGCGACCATTGAAATATACGGCAGCCCTCCTTATCTAGATCCACCAGCATGCGCTTCCCGTCAATACTTGAGTATAGTTTCGCCTTCTCGAACCAGCGGAAAAATTTTCTGGACGGCACAACCGAACAGTGACAATTTCCTCGTTTTGTGGAAAGGACAGAGTGTGGCACAATGCCGAATTGCAACAAATGTTTGTGATGTATATATTCCTTGACATCAATTCATTATCCATGATAAACTCTCATCGTAAGTTAATCTTTATGGAAAGGAAACGCACTTCATGAACACGATGCTTTACATCGTTTTTATTCCCAAGGCTTCGGGTAACTATCACCCTCCTCGGAGTGCGCCTATTGACCGCCCATAGGTCAAACTGTTTTCTTTTGAATTCAGCCACGGTTGCGCTCCGCACCGTGGCTTTTTTGTTGCTATTTACAAGGATTAAATTATATGACTGCTATTACACCCTCATCGAAATACTTTGACTTCCGCGATGCGCTCACGAAGAATCGCGTCTCGGGCTTGTGGCGCATGATGAGCGACTTCCGCCTGCCGTACATCGGTGCGACGGCCGCACTAGCTGTATCTGCTACAGCCAAAACCTGCACCTATCTTTTGCTGGGTTATTTCGCCGATACGGTTTTGACCAAGCAAATTTACATCGCTGGAACACTGAACAAAACGCTGGCTTTGATCGGCGCGGGATTTGTCGCCTCTGCTGCTGTAGAAGGAACATTCTCGTATCTTTCCGGACGATTAGCGGCTTACACTGCCGAGGGCATCACGCGGCGCCTGAGAGATTTTCTCTTCGACCACATCCAGCGCTTGAGTTTCTCGTATCACAGCCAAACGCCAACCGGTGATTTGATCGAACGCGTCACCTCTGATGTAGACGCACTGCGACGATTCTTTTCCGAGCAAGCGATCGGCATGGGACGCATTATTCTACTTTTTGTGATCAACTGGACGGCCATTCTGTTTGTGAACCGAACGCTTGGATTGATTTCTGTTGTAGTGATTCCATTTATCTTGTTGGTCTCGCTTTGGTTCTTCACGAAAGTGAACAAGCGTTATGAAGAGTATCAAGCGCAAGAAGCCATCCTTTCCACCACTCTGCAGGAGAATCTAACAGGCGTCCGTGTGGTCAAGGCATTTGCGCGGCAGGAATACGAAAAAGGCAAATTCGAAAAAGATAACTGGGCTAAATATCTGAAGGGACGCCTACTATTGATCATGCAATCGCTCTTCTGGCCGCTTTCAGATGTGGTGCTCGGCTTTCAAATGCTTTTTGGATTTGTCTTTGCATCCATGATGGCAATTCGAGGCGAGATCACAATTGGCGATTATCTGGTGTATGTTGGTTTAGTGGTTTGGCTGATTTGGCCGATCCGCAACTTGGGTCGCACGATCGTTCAAGCGTCAACGGGCATGGTTTCGTATGGCCGGCTGATGGAGATCGTCAAACAGACGCGCGAACCCCTGACCGAAGGCCGCGCCCAGCCGGAGGGTCCGGTACGAGGCGATATTGTCTTCGATCACGTTTCGTTCATGTACGAAGATGGAAAGATGGATGCTTTGAAGAGCATATCGTTTCATATCAAGCCCGGACAATCCATTGCCCTGTTGGGTTCCACTGGCTCAGGGAAAACATCGCTGGTCAATCTTCTGCCACGTTTCCATGAGTACACTGGCGGACACATTTTGTTGGATGGCGTGGAGTTAACAGATTATCCGCGCAAATATCTGCGCAAACAGATTGGCATCGTGCAGCAGGAGCCATTCCTGTTCAGCCGTTCCATACGCGAAAATATTATGTATGGTATTGGACGGAATGTCTCGAATGACGAAATCGAACGCGCCGCCAAAGCCGCTGCGATTCACGATGTGATTTTAGGATTCCCAGATGGCTATCACACATTGGTCGGTGAGAAAGGCGTGACGTTGAGCGGCGGGCAGAAACAACGCGTGACGATTGCAAGGACGCTTTTGAAGAATCCGCGTATTCTGATCTTGGACGATTCAACATCATCGGTGGACACAGAAACCGAATCTGAGATCCGCGCTGCACTATATGAACTGATGGAAGATCGAACCACGTTCATCATTGCCCATCGTATTCAATCCGTCATGGATGCAGATTTGATTCTGGTGCTTGATAAAGGCGAAGTCATTCAAATGGGCACACATGAAGAACTGGTGGCTCACGAAGATGGCATCTACCGTCAAATCTATGACATCCAAACGCGGATTGATGAAGAATTGGAGAATGAAATTTCACGCGTGAATTAATTTGTAGGGGCATAGCGCCGCTATGCCCCTACGGAGAACAAAAATGACTGACGAATTAATCGAAATCGAAGAAGA
>DATCTP010000062.1:0-2494 GCA_036567885.1 Anaerolineales bacterium
TCAGTTAAAGCATTAAAAAAGTATGGCTTTGAACTGCCGCGTGGGCTTACAAAGGGAGAAAGATATAAACGAACTAATAAATTCTTGAAAGAAATATGTATTGAAACGAACAACGGGAATTTCGCAATCCTCGATTATTTCTTATTAAAAGAAGCTAATAATCAAAACAAATGAGATATATCTCATTCTGCAACCATAAAAACAAGATATAATATTATTGATGATAGCCTCCCTTCGCTAAGCGGGGAGGCTTCTCTTTGATAACCCAAAAAGGAAACTATGCTTTTGATTGGCTATATTGCAGGAAGTCTCTATTTGCTCTGTATGATTGCCATGTCACTCTACGGTTTGAATGCCATGGTCACGGCAATCCTTTTTATCCGTACCAAACGAAGCCTGAAACAAGAACCGTCCGCACCCGAACCCAAAGAATGGCCTAAAGTAACCATCCAGCTTCCGATCTTCAATGAAAAATATATGCTGGAGAGATTGTTATGGGCGGTGACCAAGCTCGATTATCCGCTGGACTGGCTTCAAATCCAAGTGCTGGACGATTCCACCGATGACACCGCTCTGCTCTCCGCCCGACTCGTGGAAGAATATCGCGCCCGCGGCTTTCACATCGAATGCATCTTCCGCACCGATCGCGGTGGCTATAAAGCCGGGGCGCTGCAAAAAGGCTTGGAAACGGCAACCGGCGAATTCGTCGCGGTCTTCGATGCGGATTTTATTCCCCCTTCTGATTGGTTGAAAAAAACCGTAGCGCATTTTCAAGACCCGAAACTGGGTTGCGTCCAAACCCGCTGGGGACACACCAACCGCGACTACAACCTGATCACGCGCGGCCAGGCGCTTGCCATGGACGCAAGTTTTATCGTGGAACAAACCGCGCGCTCACGCAACCATCTCTTTATGAACTTCAACGGTTCCGCCGGCGTTTGGCGGCGTGCCTGCATTGACGATGCGGGCGGCTGGCAAACCGATACTTTAACCGAAGATTTCGATCTAAGTTTTCGCGCGCAAGTGCGCGGCTGGACCATGGATTTTCTCCCGGATGTCATCGTCCCGGCGGAATTACCGATCTCAGTGGAAGCGCTCAAGAAACAACAATTTCGCTGGGCAAAAGGCAGTATCCAAGTTGCGCGAAAAAACCTCAAGCGGGTTTTGAGCATGCCTGATATTTCCGCGTATAAACGTTTCAGCGGCGTGTTGCAATTAACCGCCTATCTCGTTCATCCGCTCATGATTGTCATGCTCTTTCTCACTCTGCCCGTGGGTCTGCTTGCGCCGCACTTCTTCACATACTTCCCCATTTCGATCCTTGCCACATTCGGACCGCCGATGATGTATGCGTTGGCTGGAGCGCAAGGAACGCCTTCGCTGGCGGGACGGCTTAAGATCCTCCCTGTCATTACGATCATCGGATTCGGGATCTCCCTCAATTCGACGATTGCCATCGTTGAGTCGCTGATGGGCAAAAGCGGAACGTTCGTTCGGACGCCGAAACTGAATCTGACCAACAAGCCCAACTCAACCAGACAGATTGACCGTTCCTATCTGCAACCCATCAGTCCGATTGTGTGGGGCGAGATCGCTCTAAGTTTGTATGCCTTACTGACCATTGCGCTTCTCCAGCCGGTCTTGGGATGGGTTATCGTCCCGTGGATAGGATTCTATTGGCTGGGATACTTTTACATTGCCGCCCTCAATCTTTATCAACATTGGCAAGCGCAATATTCCCGCGAATCGTTTGCAATCAACGAACAAGCATAAAAAAAGCCCCGACCAATTTGGTCGGGGCTTTTGATTGATCAAATAGCGGCGGACTGTCCATATAGTTGTTGCTTGACGTTGATGACGCGCTTGCGTAAATCCGATTTGGTTTCAATTTCGCTGGCAATCTTTTGAATGGCATACATCACCGTGGTGTGATCGCGTCCCCCGAGCACTTCGCCGATCATGGGCAAAGATGCGTCGGTTTCTTTCCGCATCAGATACATGGCAACTTGGCGCGGTTCAGCGATTTTTTGCGTGCGGTCACGCCCGAGTAAAGCCTCCACGCTGGTCTGCCATTCGCGCGCAACCAATTCAATGATTTTCTCGGGGAGAATGTTCTGCCGCTGTGGCAGAAGGTCAACCAACGCCATCTCAACCAGTTGCGGAGTCAAGGAGGATGAACCGCTTAAATCCGCAAAGGCAAGGATGCGGTTCAATGCGCCCTCCAATTCACGGATGTTTGACTCGACGCGCCGGGCAACGGTTTCCAAAATCTCGTCTGAGATGAAACGGCCCGTGCGCTCCGCTTTGGCGCGCAGAATCGCGAAACGGGTTTCAAAATCGGGAGGCTGGATATCCGCTGCCAGTCCCCATTCGAAGCGTGAGCGCAGACGCTCTTCCAGCGTCACAAGGGCTTTGGGCGGACGATCCGAAGAAACGATGATCTGTTTATCCTGACCGTGAAGCGTATTGAACGTATGAAAGAATTCTTCCTGCG
>DATCTP010000063.1:0-2546 GCA_036567885.1 Anaerolineales bacterium
GGACGCAAAACCGGCGCATTGTCCAAGGTTGTGACAACCTCCATTGCGCCAAGCGGCGGTATCAAACCGATATGGGCTTTCAAATGCGAGGATGAAGTCCGCGGCACGCCGTTGGTCTATCAGGGCGCGTTGTATGTAGGTTGTTATGATAACAACCTATATGCCATCAATGCGGCGGACGGCAAGTTCCAGTGGAAATATCCCACGGACGGCGGAATCGTTTCGAGACCCGCCGCATTTGAAAACAATCTTTTCTTCGGGTCAGAAGACAAGCGCCTGCACGTCATCGGGGCGCGCACCGGCAAAGTGGTCTGGACGTACTACACAGATGGTCCGATCCGTTCGTCGCCGCGTATTGCGGAGGGGCACATCTTTGTCGGTTCGGATGATCACGCACTTCACGCCGTGAATGTCAATACGGGCCGGAGCGTATGGCAATTTAATGCCGCCGAACAAATCCGTTCCACGCCATTCATCGCAAATGAAATGGTGTATTTCGGCTGTGAGAGCGGTGATTTTTATGCGATTGATTTCCGCGGCACGATGAAATGGCGGTATCAGGCAAAACGCGGCATCACTTCGTCTCCGGTTGTCGCGGAACAAGCGGTCTTCTTTGCCTCCGCAGATAGTACGCTATATTGTCTGGATGCGCGTAATGGTTGGGCGATTTGGCGTTTCCGCTTGGGAAAGGGATCGGTTTCGTCGCCCGCTCTTGCGGATGATTTGGTTTTTGTCGGAGCGGCAGACGGATTCATTTATGGCGTGGATACGCATACCGGTAAAGAGGTTTGGCGCTTCAAAACTGAACATCAAGTCAGCGGATCGCCCGTGATTTATAAAGATTCCCTTTATTGCGGTTCTGTGGATGGGAATCTATATTGTCTCGAATATCGTTCGGGCAGGGAACGCTGGAGGTTTAAAACGGAAGGCGCGATCACCGGGACCCCGGTTGTGTTCGATGATATTGTTTATATCGGTTCCACCGATCATCAGATATATGCTTTGCTGGCTTGAACTAAGGAGTTTTCATGGCTGATTTCTTTCGTAAATTGTTCGGAATAAAATCGAATTCTTTCCACGCCGATCAAAACGACAGCGTGACTACCGCGCCTTTATCGAACCAGCAAATCGAATCGATTGTTAGTAATCAAAATGTGCAATATGAGATTCAACAGCTGATCGCTGCCTCCGGTCAGTCAGTAGGCAAGCAACGTGAGCACAACGAAGATAGCTTAGTCGCCATTACGGCTACACTTGCCGGGAATACCCCCGGCGTTCCGTTTGGGTTGTACGTAGTTGCGGATGGCATGGGCGGACATCAATTCGGTGAAGTTGCCAGCAACGCCGCGATCCGTGTCCTTGCCGGACAAATCATGCGGAAATTCCATTCCTTCCTTTTCAGTATGCCAACGCAACAGCCGGAAGAACCCTTACAAGAGATCATGGAAACTGCGTTCCAAGAAGCGCATCGCATCGTTCAACATGAGGCGCCGGGGAGCGGCACAACTCTTACCGCCGCTCTCGTGGTTGGACAGCAAATTACCATTGGTCATGTGGGCGATAGCCGCGCTTATGCGGTTTATCCTGCCGGACGCGTCGAGCAATTGACGCGCGACCATTCCTTGGTGAAGCGTCTCGAAGAGTTGGGACATCTCAATAAAGAGGAAGCCGCCAACTTCCCACACCGCAACGTTTTGATCCGCGCTTTGGGACAAGGCGAAGCTTTGGAAGCCGATATCTTTACGGTACCTTTTCCTCGTAACGGATATTTGATGTTATGTAGTGATGGGTTGTGGGGTGTGGTTTCGGATCAGGAAATTCTGCGCTCCATTAGTGACGCGCCAAATTTGCAGCGCGCCTGCCAGAATATGGTGGCAGCTGCAAATAATGCTGGTGGTCCCGATAACATTACCGTGGTTCTCGCACAATTGATTGGGTGATCATGGCGTCGAATCGTACGGACTACTACACCCTCTTGGGTGTGCTGAGGGATGCATCTCAGGAAGAAATCAAACACGCTTATTATGAGGCGGCTCAACGCCTGCATCCTGATAAAAATCAGGCCGATGGAGAAACTGAATTATTTCTTGAAGTTCAACAAGCGTACGAAGTTCTATCCAACCCGAAACGCCGCGCTCAATACGATGCGACCCTTCCGAAAGAAGAAACACCGCCTCCATTCTTTAAATATAAAGTTGAATACAGCCGCCCGAATCTTGTCCACCTAAGTGAATCGCAGTTGATTTATGCACTGCTTGCGATCGCGCCGCAAAATCCGGATGAAAAGATTCCGGCTCCGCCGCTCAATTTATGTCTCGTGCTGGATCGCTCGACCTCCATGCGGGGAGAAAAGATGGATGTTGTGAAAGCGGCCGCTTCGCAATTGATGCAGACGCTGCGCCCGCAAGATGTGTTCAGCGTCGTGGCTTTTAGCGACCGTGCAGAAGTGATCATCCCCGCCGCATTTCAAGCCGATCGGACAAAACTTCAGGGACGCGTTCAAATCATGCAAACCAGCGGCGCGACCGAAATCTATCAGGGACTGG
>DATCTP010000064.1:0-6492 GCA_036567885.1 Anaerolineales bacterium
AAATTAACCGAAATAACGGCTCTCGTTAAGAATATGATCCCCGTCTCTCACATGATCCAAACTGCGGATACGCTTCGGTATCTTTATTTGGGCGGACGGATTGGCAAGGCTCAAAACCTGCTTGGCAGTGTGCTTAACATCAAGCCTTTGATCGGCCTGGAAGATGGCGAGATTGTGCCGCTGGGCAGGGCGCACAGCCGCGGACAAGCCTATCAGCAAATGGCGGATATGGTTGCTGATGCCATCGGTCAGGGCAAAGCCAAGGTCGCGTACGTTCATGCTGGAGCGCAGCACGAGGTTGAGAAACTCAAGGAATTGGTTGAATCAAAAGTGAACGTGGTCGAGTCGATGTTTGCCGAACTCTCGCCCGCACTTGCGGTCCACACCGGACCCGGCACCGCCGGTCTTTGTTATTACCCGGTTAGAGATTGAAGCACAATTCAGGAGCAGGCCACCAGCCTGCTCTTTCTTTATCGGATACAATTCGAAAATAAAAGAAGGAATCAAGATGACTGACCCCGCATCCACACACGGACTTTGGGCGGACTTGTGTCGTCCAAACCTTTCTCCCGCCGAATCCGATTTCTCGATCATTGGGATTCCTTACGATGGGATGGCATCCGCGCGCAAAGGCGCGGCGCAAGCCCCTAAGCGGATCCGTTTTTGGTCCACGCACACCACTCCATTTAGCGAAGACCGCACGCGGCTTCAAAATATTCGTATTGCCGATTTAGGAGATGTTCAAATTACAAATCCCGAATCAGGTTTTGATTTGATCCGTCGAAAAGTTGCATCCTTTCCGAATATTCCAATTCTGCTCGGCGGTGACCATTCGGTGACTATCCCGATCTTTGAGGGTCAGCGCGAACGATTCAAAGACAAATGCCTCGGCGTGTTGTGGCTGGACGCGCATCCTGATCTTTGCGATGAGTTCACGGGTTCAAAATTGTCACATGCTTGTGTTTTGCGGCGCGGCATTGAATTCGGAATCGATCCAAAAGATATTTGTCTTGTCGGCTTGCGCTCGTGGGAAGACCAGGAAATTGATTGGATTGAAAACGGCGGCTTGAACGTTTATACCGCCGCCGATGTCGCCGAATACGGCATGGAAAAAATTTCCAAAAAAGTTTTCAAAAAACTTTCACGCTGCGATGCTGTTCATATTTCGTTGGATATTGATTGTCTCGATCCGGCCTTTGCGCCCGGCACTGGCATTCCTGATTCTGGCGGTTTGACTGCGCGCGAAGTCATCACGCTGATAAAATCATTGCAAGGCTTGCCACTGGTCGGACTCGATGTGGTCGAGGTCGCGCCGCCGCTCGATCCATCCGAAGCGACCGTGTTTGCGGCGTTGAAGTTCATCATGGAATTTATCGCCGTGATCGCAAGAGAAAGGCAAACGAAATAACACATGAAAATCAATCCCAAAGAGTTGGAGGTGATTCATAACGAATCAGAGAAACGTTTTGAAATTTGGCTGGACGGTTATCTTTCGGAATTGAATTATCGTTTGCAAGGAAATACCATGATCATTTATCACACTGGCGTACCATCGCAATTGGAAGGACAAGGAATCGCTGGACGATTGACCCAAATCGCGCTCGACTATGCAGAAGAGAAATCGCTAAACGTGGTTCCTTTATGTTCGTATGCGGCGGCTTACATTCGCAGACATCCGCAGTACCAAAAATTGGTAAAAGAATAAGGAATTAATTATGCCCAAACCTCGTTTCAATAAATTCTATCGCTACGATGAATTGACCAAACTTCTCAAAGCATACGTCAAAGAATATCCAAATCTCTTCAAGATCGAAAGCATCGGCAAAAGTTATGAGGGCCGCGATGTGTGGTTGATTACCGCGACCAACTTTAAGTCCGGTGCGGATGCGGATAAACCTGCGTTGTGGGCGGATGGCAACATTCACGCATCCGAAGTCACAGCCTCTGCGGCGTGTCTGTATTTCATTCACACGCTCGCCATAAAATATGGAAAAGATAAACAAGTCACAGCGGCGCTCGATACGCGCGCATTCTACATCGTGCCGCGCGTCAACCCTGATGGCGCGGAGTTGGCATTAGCCGATAAACCAAAAATCATCCGCTCGAGCACACGCCCGTATCCGTACGATGAAGAGCCGGTGGACGGATTGCTCGAAGAAGACATCGACGGCGATGGTCGGATTCTGCTGATGCGCGTGCCCGATCCAAACGGCGTCTGGAAGCGGCATCCGAAAGAACCGCGTTTGCTCATCCGACGCGATCCCACCGAAACCGGCGGAAAATATTATCGCGTCCTGCCTGAAGGTTTTTTGAAAAACTATGACGGTGTGACGATTCAATCGCGGAGTCCGAAAGAAGGTCTGGATTTGAACCGCAACTTTCCCATCGCATGGCGCACAGAATCCGAACAGCACGGCGCGGGACCGTATCCGACTAGCGAGCCGGAGGCTCGCAATATCATTGACTTTATCGTTAAGCATAAAAATATAACCGGCGCGATTTCATTCCATACCTTTGCGGCGACGATCATGCGCCCATACGATGATCGCTCCGATGACGAATTCCCCGCCGAAGATTTATGGACATATAAAAAGATCGGCGACGAAGGCACCAAGTTGACAGGCTATCCAAATATATCCGTCTTTCATGATTTCAAATATCATCCCAAATCGTTTACCACCGGCGCGTTCGATACGTGGATGTACGACCATCTCGGTATCTTTGCCTGGACGATTGAGATTTGGAGTCCGATCAAGCAAGCCGGAATCAAGAACTATAAATTCATTGACTGGTTCCGCGAGCATCCGGTTGCCGATGATTTGAAGATTCTCAAATGGAGCGATACAAAACTCAAAGGCAAAAGTTATGTGGATTGGTACGAGTTCGATCATCCGCAATTGGGCAAAGTGGAATTGGGCGGCTGGGATCATTTGCATACGTGGACGAATCCGCCTGCTGAATTTCTGGAAAGTGAAATCGAACGATTCCCTCAATGGTTGATCTGGCACGCGCTGATCTCGCCGAAATTGAATCTGCGCGAAGCAAACGTCACTGTGCTGGGAGATGGAAATTATCGCGTGCGAGTGGTTGTCGAAAATATCGGATGGCTTCCAAGTTATGTCACGCAGAAAGCGTTGGAACGAAAAGCGCGCGGACTTGTCTGTGAGATCGAATTACCGAAAGGCGCAAAACTGGAAACTGGCAAACCGCGCGAGGAACTCGGTCAATTGGAGGGACGCGCATATAAAGAAGCCTTACCGGAAGGCGATGCAACCAGCGATCGTTTGAAAGTGGAATGGATCGTTCACGCGCCGAAAGGCGGAAAAGTCAAAGTAATGGTACGGCACGAACGTGCCGGGACGGTCAGGACCGAATTGGAATTAAAATAAACATCGCAGGTCGGACGGCCGTCCGACCTGCTGTTTTATCTTTGCCGATCAACATCTGTCTTGGTTAATAGATTCCAATTGTGGAATCTATGGTTCGCGCGAATGCGTCAATCCCGCCGGACACGCTATGAATATTGGTCCAACCGCGCGAAGCCAGCCAGCCCGTCACCTGAGCGCTGCGATCCCCTTGATGACATATTACATAAATCTCGGCATCTTTGGAGCGCGCCGCTTCGGAGAACGCCTTCATGCCTTCGCGTGCCAGGCGGCTCATCGGCACGACTTCAAGGCGGGCATCCGTTAATTTGGCCTGCTCCAACTCGGACGGCTCGCGCACATCCAGCAAAATAAATTGATCTTGGGATTTTAGTTTTTGCGACAATTCTTCCACCGTGATTTCAGGAATTACCATGATGATCTCTCGCAAGGGATTTGTTCAATCAATTCTGAAAAACCAGCAAACAGCACGTCAACGCGCCTTCGGCTTTGGCAAGTTCATCCGCAGCCACATCCACGATTTTGATTCCTGCATCCGCCAATTTCTTACGTGTCTTCGGAAAAGCTTTGGGATATAAAATCGTATCGCCGATCCATAAAGCGTTCGCCGCATACGGTTCGGATGGATCAATTTCCATAAACTTCATCCCGGCGAAATTTGCTTTATCCGTCCAAGCCGGATTGATCAACAAGGTATCTTCGGCAACTTGCGTCACTGCGGATTTGAGATGCAAGCATCCATTTACCATCACCGCATAGACTTCATAACCATAAGGCTGGAGAAAACTCTGAATCTGCTCGATGGCATTCGTGTCGCTTCGAGACGACAAGCCGACATAAATCTGTTTGCCCACTCGCAGAATATCTCCGCCGTCTACGCGTGCAGGCGCTTCAATATAAAACAATTTGCGATAGGGAGCTAAAGCTTTGGCAATGGATTCTGTTTCAGGTTTGCGCGAGTCCGCTCCGGGGCGGAGAATGATTGCGCATTCATCCAGCACCAACGCGGTATCTTCAACAAAAACCGAATCAGCCAGAGTCGGCTCTTCGGGCAACGATAAAACCGCAACGCCAAGATGTTTCAACGCGGACTCGTATTCCGCATGTTGGGCGCGTGCCCGCTGAACATCAATCGGTGTGCGCGCCAGATGCGTTAGTTCGCAATGAATGATGGAACGGCTGACTTCGCGCGTGATGGCAATCAAAATTTAGACTCCCCAAAAGCCATGTCGAACCGGTCTCACATCGGAGGATGTGACGAAAGCATCTGTGTCCACTTCATGCACCACACGTTCAACGTTCGGCACATCTTTGCGAAGCACGCTGGCGCTTAACATGTGCACCATGCCGTCCTTGCCGCGCGCAGGAACCTCGGTGACGGCAAAACCGGCGTCACGTAAAGCTTGCGCCAGCGCCACACCGCGCGTCGAGCTGATAATGCTCATTTGAATGTGTCCGATGGCGAGGCGTTCTTCGATCAACATGCCAACCACATTGCCGGTGGCAAATCCCGCCGCGTAACCGAGGATCGTCAGAGGATTACCCAAATTGGATAATACGCGCGTGATGGCAACTACATAAACGCCAGCCTCGAAAAAGCCGAGCGTCCAGGCGATACCTTTGCGCCCGCGCACGACGAATAACATGCGCAGTGTGTCAAGCGACATGTCGGTGACGCGCAGACAGAAGATCATCAGCATGATCAGCCAGGCGGAGGGGGAGAACAGAAACGCAAACATGGTCATTTCAACGCTGGAACATAAAAGCGTTCCACATATTCCTTGACCATGCGGCGCGTGCTGAATTGCGGGATGATGGTTTTCATCGAATCTTTCATATGCGCGATCCATTCATGCGGAATTTCTTTCGGGTCACGATCATAGTAGAGCGGGATGACTTCGTTCTCCAGCGTGGCATACAAACTTTGCGCGTCTTCATGATCCTGAACCTCAGGCGCATTCAAATCTTTATCTTCGCCGATTGCCCAGCCGTTCTGACCGTTGAAGGCTTCGCGCCACCAGCCATCCAGCACGGAAAAATTCAAGGCTCCGTTGAGCGCGGCTTTCATCCCGGATGTTCCGCTTGCTTCCATCGGACGCCGGGGCGTGTTCATCCAAACATCCACGCCCTGAACGAGATAACGCGCCAGGTTCATATCGTAATCTTCGAGGAAGACCAGCCGTCCGCTGGTTTCGGCGCGCTTGACCTGGCGATAGACTTGTTGAATCAGTTGTTTTCCTTCTTCATCGGCAGGATGCGCTTTGCCCGCAAAGATAATTTGCACCGGCATATTCGGGCGATTGATGATTTTTAGCAACCGCTCCACATCGGACAAAACAAGTCCGGCGCGTTTATAGGTTGCGAAGCGGCGCGCAAAACCAATGGTCAACGCGTACGGATTGATCATCACACCGGATGAAACCACTTGCACCGGATGATAACCGCCCGCTTCCCACCGATCCCGGACGCGTTCGCGCATATAGAAAGCGAGTCTGCGCTTGAGATGCAAATGCACTTCCCATAATGCCGCATCGGGAATCTTATCCATTCTCGCCCAAAGATCGGGATCATCGAGTCGATCCATCCAGTCCTCGCCGAGATGCAGACTCAACAAAATCCGCAGACGGCGCGCCATCCAGTTGGCGGTATGGACGCCATTGGTCACATAGCTGATCGGCACTTCATCCTCATCGTGATCGGGCCACAGGAAATGCCACATCTTACGCGCCACGCGTCCATGCAGTTCGGAAACGCCGTTGCGACCCTCCGCATTTCGCAGTGCCAGCACGCCCATGCTAAAGGTTTCGCCCGACGGCGTGTGATGACGCGCAATATCGAAGAACTGTTCACGGCTGATGTTCAATTGGGGCCACAATGCAGAAAAATATTTATCGATCAACCAAAGCGGAAACTCGTCGTTGCCTGCCGCCACCGGCGTGTGCGTGGTGAAGATATTTTGTCCGCGCGTTTTTTGCAGAGCCAGATCAAAAGTGTGGCCCGCCGCCACAAGTTCACGCGCCCGCTCGATGGTCAGGAAAGCCGCGTGGCCTTCGTTCATATGCCAGACCGACGGGTTGTATCCCAATGCGCGCAACATGCGGACACC
>DATCTP010000065.1:0-5170 GCA_036567885.1 Anaerolineales bacterium
TTCGTCCCGACAACCCCAACCTGCCCTCGGGATATTATTTCTTGTTGTTCAGGTACTCGTCAATCGCAAATGCGGATTTGCGTCCGGCAACCATGGCGGTGACGACAATATCGGGACCGGTCACGCAATCGCCGCCGGAGAATACGCCTGCGCGCGAGGTCGCACCGGTGGCTTTATCTTTGACGGTAATTAAGCCCCAATCATGGGTTTCAAGATCGGGTGTGGTTTTGCTGATTGCGGCATCAGGCCAATAACCGAGCGCGAGAATTGCCGTGTCGCATGCCACGCTGAAATTCGAATTCGGCACCGCCACCGGCTTGCGGCGACCTTTTGCGTCCGGCTCGCCGAGAACCATTTCGATACATTCCACGGCGGCGAGATTTCCATCTTCGCCTGCAATGAATTTCACGGGTTGAGTCAAGAAGCGGTAATGAGCGCCTTCATCTTTTGCCATCTTGCG
Organism: Anaerolineales bacterium; assembly: GCA_036567885.1. Taxonomy (GTDB): domain Bacteria; phylum Chloroflexota; class Anaerolineae; order Anaerolineales; family Villigracilaceae; genus Fen-1038. Next base: position 461 of record DATCTP010000065.1, read on the forward strand.
GTCTTTTCGTCCGCCGGGCATTTCCTTTTCGGTGCGGCGATAGAGACACGTTACTTCTTCCGCGCCGAGACGCAGAGCCGTGCGTAAGCAATCGGAGGCGGTATCCCCGCCGCCAATCACAACCACGCGTTTGCCGATCTTCACTGGTTCTTTCATGTTTTCTGGAAGGAGCTTCTTGTTCACGTTTCCACGGATGAGGAAATCGGTGGCTTGATAAACGCCGGGCAGATCGGTGCCGGGCGTATTTTCCATCGGAGCGTCAATCTCCGAACCTACGCCGATGAATACCGCTTCAAAACCAGCCTTGAATAGATCGTCAATGGTTTTATCTTTTCCAATATAAGTGTTTGGAGCAAACTTTACACCGGCGCGCTCGAACTCGTCCCATTTCTCGAACCAAACATCTTTCGGAAGTTTGAAATTCGGGATGCCGTACAAAAGCAGACCGCCGGGCGCGGGCTTGGATTCAAAGATGGTGACTTCGTATCCTTTTTGGACGAGGACTTCGGCGCACGCCAAACCGGCTGGTCCGGCGCCGATAACGGCAACCCGCTTTCCGGTCGGAGTGCCGAGCGGAATGACATATCCAACCGAACGTCGTTCATAGTCTACAGCAAACGCTTCGAGTTCGCCGGTCAATACGGGTTGTTGATGTTTGTTGAGCACACACGAGCCCTGGCATAACTGTTCATGGGGGCAAACGCGTCCACAGATTTCCGGAAGCGAACTGGTTTGATGATATAGCTGTGCGGCTTCAACGAATTTGCCTTGCTCGATGAGCCACATCGCTGAAGGAATGTCGTTATGTGTGGGGCAAGCTTCCATGCAAGGCGCGGGATCGGGACAGTGGATGCAGCGTCCGGCTTCGACCATGGCGCGTTCTGTATTAAACTCAATGACCACCGCGTTGAAATCGCATGTCCGGATTTCGGGTGGGCGCAAATCAAGATCATAGAATGGTTTATTCGCCCGCTCTTTGCGATCGATTGCTAAGAATTCGCTGGGAACAGCCTGCATGCTACCTCCAAAATAATTACAAACTTTGTCTAGAATGATGATACCCAAAGCCAGTATCCGAACAAAGGCTCTAAAGTCACTAAGGCGGATGACAATCGTCACAATTTTGTTAATAAGAATTTTATATATTTCACGGGCAAATTCACTGGCAATTCATGTTTGTGGAGTAAAATCGTTTCTCGGCGAGACAGACTCTCGCGGAGGAACATTCAATGTCAAAGATCGTAAATTCAATAAAAAATTTCTTTGGAAATTTCGGGGCTTTCCTAAAAAAACATCGCAGACTTTCGATTGCCATCGGGATTGTTCTGCTGATCGTTATTGCGTTTGTGGTAATACGCAGCCGTACGAAAACGGTATCAAGTTTTCAAACTCAAACGCTTGCCCGCGGTGATTTAACCGCTACCATTGGCGCAACCGGTACGGTACGCGCAAGTCAAAGCGCGGTTCTGGTATGGCAGACCACCGGAACAGTGGACCAGGTCAATGTGAAGGTTGGCGATCAAGTTAAAAGTGGAGATGTGCTTTCCACTCTCCTGCCGACATCGCTGCCGCCTAGCCTGATTTCGGCGCAAGCGGATCTGGGCCCCGCACAACAAGCGTTGACCGATTTGTTGGATTCCGATACGGCGCGTGCCAATGCGTGGATCGCTTTACAGAATGCGCAAACCGCTTATAAAACTGCGCTGGATAATCGGACGGCGCTAAATGGGCCGGTGACTTATCAATATGTGGTGATGTCTCAAGTGGGCGGTGTGACCGTTCCTCAACTCAAAACGTATCGCTCCAATCCCGACCCAACAGATATTGCAAATGCCGATGCTCAACTGGCGTTAGCCAAGGCACAGTTGGAAGACGCTCAACGCGCGTATGACCGTCTGCAGAGCGGGACGGACAGCAGTCAATTGTCCGCGGCTCAAGCGCGCGTGAACGCGGCTCAGGCCGCAGTCGATGAGGCTCAGATCGCGGCCCCCTTTAGCGGGACGATCACCCAGGCACAGCCGATGCCCGGAGATCAAGTCTCCATGGGAACGCAGGCTTTCCGTTTGGATGATCTTTCCAATTTGTTGGTGGATGTTCAGGTTTCCGAAGTGGATATCAACAGCGTAGCCGTAGGACAACCTGCAACGATTACATTCGATGCGGTTTCAGGCAAGAACTACACGGGAACGGTTACAGAAGTTTCTCAAGCGGGCGATGTGGTATCCGGCGAAGTGAATTTTACGGTCACGGTGAAACTGACGAATGCCGATTCGGACGTGAAGCCCGGGATGACTGCGGCGGTAAATATTATCGTCAATCAGGTTAAGAATCAGTTGCTGATTCCCAACCAGGCAGTTCGTCTGTTAAATGGGAAACGCGCGGTTTATATTTTGGTTAATGATCAACCGCAACAAGTCGATGTGACACTCGGCGCTTCATCAGATACCATGAGTGTTGTGACTGGTGGAAATTTAAAGGAAGGTGATTTGATCGTTTTGAATCCGCCCGCGCTATTTCAGCCGGGGCCTGGTGGCGGTGGCGGGGGGGCGGTCATCCGCGGAGGTGGATAGAGATGGATTGGGTGGTCGAAGTCAAGGATTTGAGAAAAATCTATAAGATGGGTGAGGTGGAGGTCGAGGCGCTACGCGGCGCTTCGCTGCAAATTGGGCGCGGCGAGGTGGTGGCCATTATGGGACCGTCCGGTTCCGGTAAATCCACGATGATGAATATCCTCGGATGCCTGGATCGCCCGACATCTGGCGAATATATTTTGGATGGTCAATCCGTGGCTTCGCTCAACGATGATCAACTAGCCGCCATTCGGAATCACAAAGTTGGATTTGTGTTCCAATCTTTCAATTTGCTGTCAAGGCAATCGGCGCTTTCCAATGTAGAATTGCCATTGCGTTATGCGGGCCAGATGAGTAACCGTCGACAACGCGCCAAGGAATCTCTCGAAGCAGTTGGCTTGGGTGATCGCGTCATGCATCGCCCCACCGAACTTTCCGGCGGACAACAACAGCGCGTGGCGATTGCACGCGCGATTGTCAACGATCCGGCGATCATCATGGCAGATGAACCGACTGGAAACCTTGATTCCAAAGTCGGCAAAGAGATTATGGCGCTTTTGCTTAACTTAAATAAACAACGCGGTACGACGCTTATTATTGTTACCCATGACCCGACCATCGGCGAGCAGACTCAACGTATTATTCGTATTCGGGATGGTATGGTAGAGAATTCGAACGGAGGTCAGAAATAAATGAACTTCGCACAACTTTTATTGGAATCGTTGGAAAGCCTGAATTCAAACAAGATGCGTTCGGGGCTGACCGTGTTAGGAATCGTGATTGGCGTTGCGGCAGTGATCGCGATGATGGCGGTTGGAAACGGCGCGCAAGCTTCGATCCTTGGTTCGATTAATGGCGTAGGCACAAACCTATTGTTTGTTTTTTCGGGAGCGCGCAATAACGCCGCCGTTAAAAACCCGCGTCCGATCACGATGGCAGACGCCAACGCAATGATGGACCCATATGCTGCGCCGGACGTCAAAGCGGTTGCGCCCGTATTACAAGGAAATACGATTGCGGATTATGGCGGAAATACCAAGACGACCACGATCATCGGTGTAACACCGGATTATTATTCCGTCCGCAATATCACTTTGCTCGACGGACAATTTATCAGTCAATCGAACCAACTGGGGCGCGCTTCGGTGGCGGTGATCGGTGTGGACGTGGCCGATGCATTGTTCAATCGTCGTGACGGATTGGTCGGCGAAACCATTCGCCTTTCAGGCCAGCCTTTTCGAATCATCGGTGTTCTAACGCCAACCGGCGGAAGTTCTTTTGGCTCCCAAGATAATGAAGTTTTAGTGCCGATCACTACGGCGCAGGCGAGATTGATCTCTCGTCCCACGCCAGATACAGTCGATACGGTTTATGTAGAAGCTAGCGATTTTAGCACTGTACAGGCAGCTTCGGATGAGATTTCGCAAATCCTCCGGACGCGTCATCGGACTCAAATTGGATTGGATGACTTTACAGTCTTTACCCAACAAAGTATTTTGAGCACGGCTCAAACCGTGACCGGAGTCTTGACCATATTCCTCGGCGGCATCGCAGCGATTTCATTGTTGGTCGGCGGGATTGGCATCATGAACATCATGCTGGTATCCGTAACAGAACGGACACGCGAGATCGGACTCCGTAAAGCCCTCGGCGCCCGCAAGCGCGATATTCTGATTCAGTTCCTGGTCGAGTCGTCATTGTTGAGTCTTATCGGCGGCATCATTGGAATTTTGTTTGGCTGGCTGATTGCTTTTGTTGTTGGAAAAGTCGCCACCGCCACTGGAAATAACTTCACCCCAATCGTCGGTATGGATGCGATTTTACTGGCAACCATTTTTTCTGCCGCCGTGGGTTTGTTCTTCGGGATTTATCCAGCCAACCGCGCCGCCGGGCTGGAGCCGGTCGAAGCACTGCGATACGAATAAAACCTTTATATTCTTCTCGTGCTAAAATTGAAGCCATTGCATATCCACAGGAGATTTTAATGAGCGAAAAACTGGAACGCTTTAAAGAAATGATGGCGGAGGTCTCGGATTTGAATACAGCCGCGGCCGTGTTGAGCTGGGATCAACAAGTCAATATGCCCGCGAGCGGCGCAGAAGCGCGCGGCAACCAAATGGCGATTCTTGGTAAATTGTCG
>DATCTP010000066.1:0-4459 GCA_036567885.1 Anaerolineales bacterium
GCAGTCATCAAAGTGGTTTCGCTCTGTTGAACCATTGCCGGTACCTCCGCTCCCGTGGAGGGTACCCGCTTTCGAAAAAACCGTGCAAATTTGAATCTGATTCAACGATTCGGCTTCTGGTTGCACAAAACCTACGCTAGAATGATGCGAACACAAAAAGGCGTCCATGTGGACGCCTTTTTCATTTATCTTTCCTGGCTATAAATAATAAGTCATTCTCTGAAGGTGAGTGGCGGGATCAATGTGTTGAACGTGTATGGCATCGGGCACATTTAAACTGATGGGCGCATAATTCAAAATTGCCTTGACGCCTGCTTGAATCAATCTATCAGCAACGCCTTGTGCGGCGGCGGCGGGAACGGTCACCATTGCGATCTTGATATTCGCACTGCGAATGCGTTCTGCCATATTGGCTGAATCTTCGACTACGAATTCGCCGATCTTTTTCCCGATTTTGGATGGGTCGTTATCGAACAGCATAACCACCCGAAAGCCTCGGTTTGTGAATCCCTGATAGCGGATCAAGGCATGTCCCAGTTCGCCTGCGCCGATGACCGCTACATCCCACAGGCGGTTGACTTTGAGAATCTCACGCAGTTTTTCGATAAGGAATGGAATAGAATATCCCGTGCCTTGTTTTCCGAACTCGCCAAATTGGGAAATGTCCTTGCGAATTTGCGCGGCGGAAATCCCCACGTGCTCACCCAATTCCTGCGATGAGGTGGTCCTCATCCCTTTTTCGGACATGCGCTGTAACGCGCGGAGATAAACAGGCAGTCGCCCGACAATAATATCAGGAACATTATCTGCATTCATTCTGTGCCCTCGCCTTACTGGATTAGTGTAAATCTACCATAAAAGTTGATTTTGTACAATTCCCCACAAGCCAAAAAGCATGGATTTCTCAAGGTCGCGGTTTGACCACACGAAAATTACAATTCGAATGATTTTCCGTTTTTTTTCGGCCAAATTGTGCGATCTGCCTTCCTACACGCTACTGGTTTCAATTTTCGTCAAGCTTTCTTTAGAAAACCATAAGTCAGGGTTGATTGGATTTGGGGGTTGGGATACTACGCACATCCCACGGCTGGATGCGTTCCGATTCCGGTGCGTTACGCCGACCAATTACTTTATAAACTTTGACGGCTTCGCTTCTTCCTTTGACGAAAACTGAATCTGCCAACTCGGCTTCGAACTCATCCTTGACCTGATCGTACGTGCTTCCGCTGATGAGGATCGGCCATTGATATGTTTTGGTCAAATCCTGTAAGCGAGATGCGAGGTTGGCGTTATCGCCGATGATGGTGTAGTTGATGCGTTGCGCCGAACCAAGCAAACCAACGAAGACCTCACCGGAATTGACTCCGACGCCGATCTCGATATGAAAGGGGCGTCCCTGTTTTTCCCAAAGCTGATGCAATTCGACCAGCGCTTTGCGCATATCCACTGCGGTGCGAACCGCGCGCAAAGCATGGTCTTCGTGAACTACGGGTTCGCCGAAGAAAGCCACGATGGCATCGCCTTCGTATTTATCCACGGTGCCGCCGTGTGTTTCAATCACTTTGGTCATCGCTTCGAGATACGGATTCAGAACCGAAACCACTTCTTCCGGCGATAACTTTTCGGAAAGTGTGGTGAAGCCGCGAATATCGGAGAAGAGAATGCTGAGGTTGGCGCGTTTGTTGAGCGAATTGATATCCTGCGTCTCGATCAGTTGATCCACCATTTCGGGCGAAATGAATCGGCTGAACAAATTTCGGACGCGGCGCTTTTCCAATTCCTGCGAAACCGATTGTTCGAGCGTGGGCAACACCACGCCGAGGAACAACATCATTTGCGGCGCGACCGTGGGGATATATAATCCTTTGATTGCAAAAATAGAGTAAGTCAGCACCGCGTACAGAATCATTCCAATCGCCATGATCAGAATGGTCAACGACGGTCGTTGAATGCGTGAAACCTGACTTGCCACAATCGCCATGAAAATAATAATCAGCAACGCCACCCACGGCGGAGTTTCCTTTAGGTAGTTCCCGCGGAGGAGCGTATCCACGGCATTGGCAACGATCTCCACTCCCGGCGTGGGTTGTTGCGCTGAAAACGGCGTGGCGTAAACGTCATGCAAAGTAATCGTAGTCGCGCCGATCAGGACGATCTTATCTTTGAACGCGTTCGGGTTTTCCTGCAACACGTCGCCCAATGCCACCTGATAAGCCGGATAGGTTGGATAGGTGGCGGCGGGTCCGTTGTAGTTGACCAGCAGTAAACCGTTGCGAAGCGGAACCTGTTGATCGTTGAAGGTCATACTATTTGGATTGACATTCGATGGCGGGGGAACGTTGAGGTACTGGCTTGCGACTTGGAACGCCCAATTGTAATAAATCTGCCCATTGTAAGAATCATAGGCTTGTATGCTGCGGGTGACAGCATCCTTATCCTGAACTATGGTTGTAATCCCCATTTCCTTCAGAGCACTGCGAATCGGTTCAATCGGCAAGCTCAACGAGACCGTATCCGGTTGTGGGCGAAGAACTTCCATATCCGAAATGGCAGAGGAAGATTGACTCAAGGCTTGAGCAAGTGCCGCATCTCCGCCCGCATCTTTACCGGCTTCCGTTAATAAGATATCAACTCCCACCACCCGCGCTCCGCCTTTGTTGACGGCGTCCACGATCTGCGCCAGATACGCGCGGGGCCAGGGCCATTCGTATTTCGTCCATTGAAACGAGGCGTCGTCAATGGCGACGATCACGATGTTCCCTGATGTCGGTCGGACGCCGCGCACTTGCATCAACACATCATGCGCGCCCAACTCCAAACTATTCACAGGTGTGCTGACATTCGGCAGATTCGATACGAACTCAAGCGCCATCAACATAAGCGCGGTAATAGCAATGATAATGACGCGGAGGCGCGTTGGGTTTGCGGAACGATTCATTTTAGCATTAGCCGTTTCAATTCGCAGCAGGCGGTTGAGTAGCTGGCGGTTGTGTGACCGGCGGTGGTGTTACCGGAGGTTGAGTGCTTGCAGGTTCAGGATTTTTAGGCACCGGCGTTTCAAATTTCGGCTTGGAGAATGTGCTTTGGTCGGTTTGGCAGATTTGTTGATTTGCACTATCGAATACCGTTACAAACCAGGTGTATGTACCGCCGGCAGGCATCGATTCAAGATAGCGTGTAATGCTCGTTTTGTCGGTATAGAAGGAAGAGCTGGCTCCATTAGGATATAGAATAGTTAATTCGTATTGGCTGGCGCCATCCTTAGGTTTCCAATCAAATGTGACTGTTCCCGTCGGAGCTAAATCAGCATTTTTGTCTGGACCGATGATATCGAGACATGCCTCGGCAGTGGGGGTGAGCGTGGCTGTGCTCGCAGGCGGTAGCGTGGCGGGCGGTTCGGTAGAAACCAACGCTGTCATGGTGGCAGACAAACCGGGCAGTTGAAGATCGGGATTGTTATTTATCCAGTTCTGAAAATCCTGCGGCGTCATCGGACCCACGCCGGGCACGGTGCATTGTCCGGCAGCGCAAGAGAATAAAACTACTTCCTGCCCAGTGCCAAAGTCGGTATTGCCTGCGCTATTACCTGCGCCGCAATGTCCTTCGAGACAAGTAACGGTGATATTTTGCGTGGTCGGATCAATGTAAACGGAAAGATAGGAACCGCGCACGGATGCCACACCCGAAGGTGTATTGACGCTGGCATTTCCACCGCTCAAAATGATGAAAATTCCGCCCAGGCTGAGATTCAATTGCGTGGTAAGACTTCCGTTGCTGGGTTGGTTGGATGTTAGCGTAAAGAGCGAAGACGGAGCCACACGGATAATAGTGCCCGTTGAAAGGTCAAGTCGGACGCGGCCATCATCGCCGGTTTGAATTTCACCTTTGGGTTGAAGCTGCGTTCCCAACGAAGCGGGAGAGAAACTGCTATCGCCCGGTTGTTTGATGGATGCAGTGCCGGTCACTTCTTTTATGGTAGCGGTCAGCGCTAAACCCGGCGTTGGTTGCGCCGTGGCTTGCGGCTGGCATGCGGCCAGCAGCGTGAAGATCATTAATATGAAAGAAATTATTAAGCGATGATATTTAGCCAACATGTTCTCCTCTTGAATCCTCATCAAATATATTTATCATTGCTCTTCCAATTGACTTATTATCCATCCTTCAATGGGTTAGTTGGCAGATTATTGTATGATACCATTATTTAACCGCTGGCGCTACTTTATAGGTTGAGGGGGGTGCACTAAATACAAAGGCATAAAAGTTGTCACCCTCCCGAAGAACATCAGGACGAATAAGCGAAGCGAGGGAAGTGGGAAATGACATAATATTACTGGTGTTAGGACTCCCAATATTTCAATAGCTATCATACAGAGGAGATGTTGTATAATCATTTATGAACTTTCGTTTATCCATTAAGCGTGGGCTTAAAAACTTTCAGCAATTTTGTTAATTGAGATGC
>DATCTP010000067.1:0-3114 GCA_036567885.1 Anaerolineales bacterium
TTTGACCAGCACGCGGAACGAAGCAGGAATACTTGGTTCTTCAATCGGCTCGCCCTTGACAATAGCCTCATACGTATTCACACGGCCTTGTACATCATCCGACTTAACGGTGAGCATTTCCTGTAAGGTATAAGCCGCACCGTAGGCTTCAAGCGCCCAAACTTCCATTTCACCAAAGCGCTGACCGCCGAATTGAGCCTTACCACCAAGCGGCTGTTGTGTGACCAGACTATATGGACCCGTTGAACGTGCATGAACTTTATCTTCAACCAAGTGATGCAACTTAAGAATAGTCATCACACCAACGGTGACAGGCTGATCGTAAGGTTGGCCCGTCTTACCGTCACGCAAAACCTGCTTGCCAAGGATCGGCAATGGGAAACCTGTTTCGCGCGTGACATCTTGAGCGGCCGCCATAAGATTCGCTTCCGCAACTCGCTTGGTATAACCCAGGCTTTCCATCCAAAGGCGCAGACAAGCATTGATGGCTTGCTTATCCGCTTCGGGATCGTAACGAACCGTTTCTTCATCAAGCGAAGTTAGAACCACTTTTGGATCATATTCACGATCACGTAACCACTCGCGTGCCGCGGCATGACGCGCATAATCTACATCGTTCAATTCGGAAACATCGTACTTGCGCTTACCCAGCCACGATTCCAAATAGAGGCGGCGGACTTCATCATCATCCTGAATGGATTCTGGATCATATTCCTGTTCCTTCATCCATTCCCACGCCGCTTGACCAGCTTCTTTCCAAGCCTGATCCACAATCCAGGCACGCGCAAGTTCGGCTTCGATTTGTTCCTCGGTTGCACCATCAAAGACGGGAGTCAACGCACGGAAGCCAAGACGCTTCGCCGCCCAACCCAAATGGACTTCAAGTACCTGGCCGATGTTCATACGTCCAGGCACGCCGAGCGGATTCAAAATCAAATCAACCGGTGTTCCATCTTCGAGGAAAGGCATATCTTCTACAGGGACAACTTTGGAAACAACGCCTTTGTTTCCATGGCGTCCTGCCATCTTATCTCCGGCGGTGATCTTGCGGCGCTGAGCCACAGAGACGCGCACCATCGTATCCACACCGGCAGAAAGATCAGCATTATCTTCGCGTGTAAAAACTTTTACATCCACAACTTTACCGCGCTCGCCATGCGGCATTCGCAGTGACGTATCTTTTACATCGCGGGACTTTTCGCCAAAGATGGCGCGCAGTAAACGCTCTTCCGGTGTAAGTTCTTTTTCACCTTTCGGTGTAATCTTGCCAACGAGAATATCGTTCGGTCCGACTTCCGCGCCGATACGGATGATTCCGTTTTCATCCAAATCCTTAATCGCATCTTCACCGACGTTCGGAATATCGCGCGTGATCTCTTCTGGTCCGAGTTTGGTGTCGCGCGCTTCCACTTCATATTTCTCGATATGAACCGAAGTAAAGCGATCCTCCTGCACTAAACGCTCGGACAGTAAAATGGCATCTTCAAAGTTGCCGCCTTCCCACGAAAGGAAAGCCACAACCACGTTTTGACCGAGGGCGAGCTGACCGTTATCGGTCGAGGAAGAATCGGCAATGATGTCGCCGCGTTTAATCACCTGTCCTTTTACAACGGATGGACGCTGGTCAATACACGTGGATTGATTCGAGCGCTGATACTTGCGAAGCTGATATGTATGGAGTCCGCCTTTTCTTTCCTTGACGGTGATCTTGCTTCCGGTAACAGAAACGATTTCGCCGCTCTCTTCAGCCACCACAACCTGTCCTGAATCTAGTGCGGCGGCGCGCTCCATGCCGGTTGACACCAAAGGAACTTCCGGGCGAACCAATGGCACAGCCTGCGCCTGCATATTCGAACCCATCAAGGCACGGTTGGCATCGTCATGTTCGAGGAACGGAATCAAAGCAGCGCTGATGCCCACGAACTGATGCGGCGCAACATCCATGTAATCAACTTGTTCGGGGTTTGAGAAAAGAAAACCCGAGTGATAACGGCACGAAATACGCTCGCGCACGAATTCATGATTTTCGGTCAGTGGCGCATTGGCTTGCGCAATCACATATTTGTCTTCCGCGTCGGCGGAAAGATAATCTGTTTGTTCGGAGACGAATGGAACAATCGGAACATCGTTTCCAATCTTTGCTAAACGCTTTGCAAGGCGAGCATCAATGACTTCGCCTGCTTTCGCAAGTTTTTCTTCGGTCTTCGGATCTACAATCGCTTCTCCGAGCGTTCTACCAACCAAGCGTTCATCATCGGCGGGCAGAGATTTATAAATTTTACGATACGGCGTTTCAATGAAACCGTATTCATTAACGCGCGCGAACGAAGCCAAGCGTCCGATCAAGCCAATGTTCGGACCTTCAGGCGTTTCGATTGGGCAGATGCGCCCATAATGCGAATGATGAACATCGCGCACATCAAAACCGGCGCGTTCACGCCGCAAACCACCTGGACCTAAAGCGGACAGCGTTCGCTTGTGGCGTAACTCCGCTAACGGATTAGTCTGATCCATAAATTGACTCAATTGGCTTGAGCCAAAGAATTCACGCAACGCAGCCACCACCGGGCGAATGTTCACAAGTGTTACTGGTGAAAGCTGTTCCTGATCGCGAATCGACATGCGCTCTTTAATGACGCGTTCCATACGGCGCAGACCAATCCGCAATTTATTCTGGATCAAATCACCCACCGTCTTGACGCGGCGGTTGCCAAGATGATCAATATCATCGGGCGGTTCAACGCCATTATTGATTTGGATCATGCGCCGTAATAGACGAATCACATCATTCTTTGTCACGGTGCGATGAGGAATGGGAATGTTGAGATCAAGTTTTTGATTGAGCTTATAACGCCCCACGCGCTCAAGGTCATAATGACGCTGGTCAAACAATTGCTCTTCTAGGAATTGTTTGGCGTTCTCAAGCGTTGCCGGGTCGCCGGGTCGCATCTTGCGGAAGAATTCGATCAGTGCGGCTTCCGCGATGCTTTGCTTATCGCTAACTTCCCATTCTGGTTCCTGCTTAAGAGATGAAGCAATGAAAAGGCGATCGGGATTATTATCCACATCTTGAAAGATCGAAAGGATTTCTTCGTCGCTTCCAGCCTTTAAAGG
>DATCTP010000068.1:0-7204 GCA_036567885.1 Anaerolineales bacterium
GGACAAAGGTTTGGAATGATTTCCTCACCAACATGCCCGCCGATTATTACACGATCAAAAGTGATGTGCTAAATGCCCAAATCATGGCCGGCAACGCCCCATTCATCATTGATGTGCGCGAGCCATCCGAGATTCAGGCAAATGGTTATATCAAAGGCGCAATCAACCTGCCTCTCCGCACGCTTTTGCAAAATCTGGATAAATTACCGGGATTGGACAAGCCCATTGTAGTTTATTGTGCGATTGGTCACCGCGGAGCTATGGCCATGGCTGCGTTGCAATTGTTGGGGTACACCAATGCTCGCAGTTTGGCAGGTGGGTTCAATGCATGGGCTGCAGCCAAATTGCCGGTCCAGAAAGACACGCCGACTGTACCGGTTGCTGGCACAGCAGCTTCAGTGGATCCGGCTCGTCTTGCTGACTTGAATACGTTCCTGTCTAACTTGCCCTCGAACTTCGATGGCATAAAAGACACCGACGCACTTACACAAATCTCTTCTGCCAATCCGCCCATGGTGATTGATGTGCGCACAGCCAGCGAATTCACCAGCGGATACATTCAAGGCTCGATCAACATCCCGATCAATGATCTGCTTAAAGACCCAACAAAGCTTCCAACAGATAAGACAGCTCCGATTATCACTGTATGCTCAGCAGGTCACCGAGGCGCAATTGCTACCATGGCACTACGCATGCTAGGATACGACTCCACTAGTATCTTCAGCGGATTAAGCGCTTGGAAGGCAGATAAACTGCCATTGGTTCAGTAATCCTTATTTCCATTAATTTATACAGCCCACAAGCTGAACTTGTGGGCTGTATTTATAATTTTCGATAATTCGTTGTTGTGCTTACTGATTGCTGAGTTTCTCCACAAACTTGACTAACTGCTCCATCCCCTTTTCCACCGGTCCCACATCCATATATTCATGGACGGTATGCGCCCCGCCGCCGGTTGTGACCCCCAACACGGTAGCCGGGTAGCCGCGGCTCAACGGAATATTGGCGTCCGTCGAACCGGATGTTAATTCCGCTTTGATTCCCTGTTCGCGCAGACATTCTTCGGCAAGTCGAATCAGCGGATGCTCCGCGCTGATCTCACCTGCCGGACGCGCGCCGATCACTTCAAACTCAATTTTCACGCCTTCCTTGTTCGCGGAGCGAATCAGTTCCTCCACTTGTTGAATCAGCGCAGTCAACGCCTCCATGCTTTCGGAACGCAGGTCCAACTCGAACGTCGCTTCGGACGCCAGCACATTGATTCCCGTCCCGCCGGAAATTTTTCCGATGTTCAATGTGGTGCGAGGATTGACCGGTACCGATAACGATGCGATTTGCGTGACGAGCTTCGCCGCTTCATGCACCGCCGACGGCTGACCATAATCCGACCACGAGTGCCCGCCCGCGGTTTTGGCCGTGACCCGATAACGCCTCACGCCGATGGCGCGGTGATAAACGTGTCCGAGCGACATACCTTCAATAACCAGATAAGCTTTTACATTTTCACCGAATCGATCCACGACTGCTTTCATGCCGCGCAAATCGCCGAGTCCTTCTTCACCGACATTGCCAACAAACCAAACATCATTTTGTAATTTGATTTTTCGTTCGCGCAACATCCATATCAATCCAAACAACGCCGCGACTCCCAACGAATTATCGCCGATGCCCGGACCATAAATTCGTTCATCGTCGCGCGTCGCATGCAGACTCGTGCCAAGCGGAAACACCGTATCCATGTGCGCGCTAATAATTAGCGGCTTTAAATTACTTTTACCATCTAAGCGCGCATAAACATTATTCACCGAATCTATCGAAACATCTTTCAATCCCTCTTGGATGAATCGCTGGCACACAAACTCGGCGCGTTGTTTCTCATCAAAGGTCGGCGCGGCGATTTGTTGGATTTGAACCGCAAGATCAAGGAAACGTTCCATAAAATTTGTCATGGCTATATTTTACTTCTTCCTTTCAATTCACCCATTCCCGACTCCTATTCCCCAATCTCACGCTTCGTGTTTTATGCTTTGCTTCTGGCATCATACCTTTCTCACCAAATCTTTCAACGCATGCAAGCGCGCCTCCGCTAAACCGGGCAGAACATCCAACGGATAGAACGCGCCGCTTCCTTCGATTTTCAACGAAGCCGAAACATTTCCATATAACGCGGCTTGCAATGGATCATATTCTTTTTTATAGCCCGCCAGGAATCCGCCGCAGAACGCATCGCCTGCGCCAGTTGGGTCGGCCATGCGGGACGAATAGGCTGGCACTTCCCATTTGTGTTTGCCTTTTACATCAAACACCATCTGTCCGCGTGCGCCGCGCTTTACCACGATGAACTCGCATCCGTAATCGCCGAGCGCCGACGCCATTTCCCATAGGTCATTGGTCTCACCCCAAAAGAGGGCGCGCAATTCCTCTTCGGACGGAAGAAACGCTGTCAGTCCGGAAAGAACGACGCGCAAATCCTTATAAAAAGCCGGGCTCATATATCCCGGCGAAGGATCGAGCGTGATCGTATTGACCGACGATGTTTTGAATACATGCGCCAGTTGATTATGACTCATAAAATCGAGCGGACAAAGATGCACCGCACCCGCTTCCAGATAATCGCGCGGAATCTCCACCGGAAGCGGCGCAAGCGGATCAGGCTTCTTCGCATCTTTCTGGACTTCGGGCGCGCTCTGGTATCCAAGCAGACTCTTCGGGAACGGTAGTTCGCGCCGCGCAAATTGCATCACGGCATTACCGCGCATGACCGCGAATTTTTCATCATAGGCCATGAAACTGCGGAGGTCTATACTCTGCGGCAAAATGCGGATGCCGCGAATATCGACGCCGCGCGCTTCCAAATCTTTCAACCAGGCGCGTGGATAATCCTCGCCGACGCGCGCCAGCAATCCGATTTCTTTTTCCCACACCATCAATCCGCCCGCCGCATAAAACAAACTGCCGCCGGGGTTATCCAACAGCGGCTGGCCCGTGGCAGGCAAAATAAATTCTCGTGCAATTCGTCCAATAAAAACAAAATTGGGATTCATGTTTTACGGCAAAGAATGAAAAGAAAAAACTTTGAGCGCTTCGTGTTTAAACTTCTTTATGGCAAAAAAACTTTCGATGCCGCTTCGGCTTGCGCAGGATTGACCGGTAAAAGAAAAGTAAAGGCACTACCCTTTCCTTCCATGCTTTCCGCCCAAATGCGCCCGCC
This sequence comes from Anaerolineales bacterium, assembly GCA_036567885.1. GTDB lineage: Bacteria > Chloroflexota > Anaerolineae > Anaerolineales > Villigracilaceae > Fen-1038. The sequence continues at coordinate 3,212 of DATCTP010000068.1, forward strand.
GTGCATCTCGATCATGACTTTCGCGACCGAAAGCCCCAACCCCATGCCGCCGTGCCGCCGCGTCAAGTGCGACTCCACCTGGAAGAAGCGGTCGAAGATGTGCGGCAAATCCCTGGCGGGAATCCCAATGCCGTCGTCGATCACGGAAACTTTCACATAGCCCGGAATCAATTCGCCGGTCACAAAAACATGCCCGCCTTCATCGGTGAACATGATGGCGTTCTTAACGAGGTTGCTCAACGCAATCGCGATCTTGCCGCCGTCCACTTCCACCAGCAAATCATCGCGGCTGGAATCCGCTTTCAACGTAATATTTCGCTTGGAGGCCATATCGGAAAAAGAAGCGGCGACTTCCTCTATGACACGCGCCATCGAAACCGCACGCTGACGAATGCGCGCCGCGCCGCTTTGGAAATTATCCACGCTGGAAAGACTCTCGATAATTTCCTTCAATCTCGAAGCGTTCTTGATGATCGTATCCATCTGCTCATGATACTCTTTGCCGAGCAGTTCGCGCAGAAACGTTGCGTGTCCGAGGATCAAGCCGAGCGGCGTGCGCAGTTCATGTGATGTGATGGCAATAAAGTCGCTCTTGAGCCGGTCGAGTTCGGCGATTTCAGAATTCCCGGCTTCGATGAGACGCTGTAAGTCGGCGTTGTGAATTGCCAGCGCGGCGGGCGCGGCAAGCGTTTCGAGAATTGTGATGTCATCCTCGGTATAATGGATGCCGCCTATCTTATTGACGACTTCCAACACGCCCAACGGTCGGCTTTTGACCATCAGCGGGACCGCCAAAATGGAATGTGTTTCAAACGCCGAAGCGAAGTCCAACGCGCTGAAATGTTTGGGATCCGCTTTGGAGTCCGGAACATGAAGCGGTTTGGCTTCGCGATACACCCAGCCTGCCGCGCTTCCTTTCATCGGAATCCGCGCAGAGTGCAACGTATCCTGATAGTGCCAGGGCGCGGCGAGAAGTTCCAGATCGTTGCCGGTTTCATCGTATTCCAAAATGCAGGCGGCTTCGCTTTCGGTGAGAGCGCAGGCTTCGGAAATGATGGATTTCAGAAATGGGTCCAGGTCGAGCGCCGTGCTGAGGTTACGCGTGATTTCGAGCAATCGTTCGAGACGAATCATCCGTTCACTGTCCATAAATAAGATTATACTTCGCTACAAATAATTTAAAGGAGATAATGGAATGGCTAATAAAAAAGTACGCGTCGCGATCATCGGCGTCGGCAACTGCGCCTCATCGCTGGTGCAGGGTGTGCATTTCTACAAGGATACGCCTGATGATGCCACCGTGCCGGGGTTGATGCACGTCAATCTCGGCGGCTACCATGTTCGCGATATCGAGTTCACATTCGGAATTGATATCAACGCCACGAAAGTGGAGGAAGACCTGGCGGATGCAATCTACGCCGAGCCGAACAACACCTACAAGTTTTGCAATGTGCCAAAGTTGAACGTGCCAGTGGTACGCGGCATGACTCACGATGGCCTCGGTAAATATCTTTCGCAGGTGATCGAAAAAGCACCCGGTCCAACAGCAGATATTGCGGGACTTCTGAAAGAAACCAAAACCGATGTGGTGGTCAACTTCCTGCCGGTCGGTTCGGAAGAAGCGACGAAGTGGTACGTGGAACAAGTGATCGCGGCGGGATGCGCCTTCGTCAACGGAATCCCGGTCTTCATCGCTTCACAAAAATATTGGGGCGACCGTTTCCGCGAAGCCAACCTGCCGGTGCTCGGTGACGACATCAAGTCGCAGGTGGGCGCGACGATTTTGCACCGCGTCCTCACCACGCTGTTTGTGGATCGCGGCGTCCGCATCGACCGCACCTATCAACTCAACTTTGGCGGCAACACCGACTTCCTAAACATGCTCGAACGCGAACGCCTTGAAAGCAAAAAGATTTCCAAGACCGGCGCGGTGACCAGCATGATTCCGTATGACATCGGCAAGGACAATGTTCACGTCGGGCCATCCGATTACGTGCCGTGGCTCACTGACCGCAAATGGTGCTATGTTCGCATGGAAGGCACCACGTTCGGCAACGTGCCTCTCAATCTCGAAGCCAAACTCGAAGTTTGGGACAGCCCCAATTCGGCGGGCGTGATGATCGATGCGATTCGCTGCGCCAAGATCGCGCTGGATCGCGGCCTCAGCGGACCAATTGTGGGACCGTCATCTTATTTCTTTAAGACTCCGCCCAAGCAATTCCGCGATAGCGTTGCGCGCGAAGCCGTCGAAGCCTATATCAAAGGCGACGCCAAAGAATAAGTTTTTAAATGCAGATAATGAAAAGGCGCGTCGAGACGATGCGCCTTTTCTGTTATTATTGAACGACAAAGAACTGCTATGAATAAACAAAACTTTTTACTCCGCTTCTTTCTCTTGACCTTGAGTCTGTTTGCCGTTTTATTGAGCGCCTGCCAACCTCAAACTCCCACCGCCGATCCGAACGCCATGATGACGGAGGCGGTGCAAACGGCGTTTGCATCCATTCAACAAACGCATGTTGTATCAACCCCGGTTCCCGCCAAGACCTCCGTGCCCACTCCCACGGTTCCACAAACGCCGCCCGCGTTGCCCGCGACTTTTACAACCACCGCTCTCAACCCGCTTGATACGCCGCATACGTATATCAACGATTCTTGCCAGTATCTCAAAGCCAAATGGACTTCGACGAATGCTGTGCCAGGCACGATTGTGATCCCGATCATGTTCCACTCCATCACCAAAGGCACGGTGACTGATCCGAACCAGATCAGCGTACACGACTTCAATCAATTGATGAACAGCCTGCACAATCAGAACTTTACCGCCATCAGCATGCAGCAAATGATGGACTTCATGTATAACAACGCCAAGATTCCGGCGCGTTCTGTTTTGCTCATTCAGGATGATCGCAAGACGGCACAAAACTTCACCGATCACTTCCTGCCTTTTTATAAGCAATGGGGCTGGCCCGTGACTAATGGCTGGATCAGCGCGTTCGGCGGGACCGATCCGGTATTGGCGGAGAATGTCGCGCTATCCCAGCAGGGTTGGATCAGTTATCAAGCACACGGCGCCACATCACCGCACGTTCCCATCGATTCAACGTGGACGGATGATATGATCATGCACGACTTGCAAGGTTCCATGAATGTGATCCAGCAGTATTTTGGCAAAGCGCCGTTTGCTTACATCTGGCCCGGTGGAGGCTTCAGCCCGCATGCCGTGCAGTTGGCGCGTCAGGTGGGATACAAATTGGGATTCACCATCAACCCGCGCGGACCGGTGATGTTCAACTGGGTGCCGCTTGCCGACCAGATCGATCCTCAGCGTCCGCTGTTGATCGCGGAAGGTCCCGCCAACGATCCGTTGATGACTCTGCCGCGCATTTGGGATGTCGACGCGCAACAACATCTTGGCACGTTTGTCGCCATCAGTAATGCCGCCAGTGCATACGCTCAGCAAAATAAAGCGGTTGAAACGCAATATTACAACATTGTCTGCGCACCAAAGGATGGACCCATCCCATGACCGATTGCATCTTTTGCAAAATTGCCAACGATGAAATCAAATCATCCATCGTTTATCGCGATGAGCAAATAACGGCGTTCCGCGATATTCACCCGGTCGCGCCGACCCATATCTTGATCATTCCAAACAAACATATCGAATCGGTCAATCATTTACAGGTGGAAGACGAGCCGTTGATCGGGCACATGTTCATGGTGGGACGACAAATCGCGGCACAGGAAAATATTCATCAAGGTGGTTACCGCATCATTGTCAACACCGGACTTCACGGCGGGCAAACCGTATTTCACTTGCACATGCATCTCATCGGCGGGCAACAAATGAAACATCCGATGGGATAAAGTAAAAGTTCCCCTCTCCTTTTCAGGAGAGGGGTTAGGTTATTTTTTCAACAATCCGCTATTTTTTAATTTACTGGCGGGCCGGCGCTGACTAATTCCATACCAGCCAAGCCCCACACCCGC
>DATCTP010000069.1:0-7084 GCA_036567885.1 Anaerolineales bacterium
CTCTTCCACATTCTTCATCTTGCGAATCAAACTCGCGACGTGTTCAACCAGCGGCTCGTGCTCTTCATCTTCACGCCAGTCGCGCCGCCAGACTCGATAGGCTTGTGCCAGCTTCGACGCGCTATCCGGTGCAGCGAGATAAGCCAACACATAACTCAACGCGCCCGCCGCGGCGCGCGTCGGCGAGGTGCTGCGGAGTAACTCACGATATTCGATCTTGTGTTGCTTCAAAGCCTCGGCGACTTTGGCGGCGTGATCGTTGGTTGACGTCAGCACCGCGACGGTTGAATCTTTGTGGTCGGGAATCCACTTCTCGATGGACTTGACCACTGCTGCGATCTCTTGATCAGGATTATATTTATTGCTCAATAACTTTATTCCGCTTGGATCATCAGGCGGATTAGGCTGCGGATCACCTTTGGGCGTGGGTTGGATGTACGGCGGCGATAACGCGTCGCGCGCTTCGGGAACAGGATGTTCGGTCATCGTCCAATCAATGAGATGGTTGGCAAGATAGATAATGGATGGTTGACTTCGTCCCGACTCAGGCATGGGAATATTTTTGTTGTCCCGAATAAAGGCGCGCAGAAGTTCTGGGTTTGCTGTGGTGAAGGTTTCAAAGATGGCTTGGTTCGGATCGCCAACGCGCACCCAATTGCCGGAATCGCCTGCAAGCATTCCCAGTATTGCTTGTTGTATATCGCTTGAGTCTTGCGCTTCGTCTTCGAGAATATAGGGCCAGCGATAACGCAATCGTTCGAGAAGCTCATCGGAGGTTTCGAGCATCTCATAGGCGAGTCGAATCAAATCGTCGAAGTCCACTGCGCCGCGATAAGCAAGGGCGCGCTGATAATCGGAATAAATGTCCAGCCCCATGTGAGCCAACGGAAGGGGAGCAGGCTGATGGTCGAGTGCGAGGCGGAATTTATCCGGCGTGAGTCGTCTGTCTTTGGCGGATCGAATGAAACTCGTTGTAAGATTCTCGATGAGTTCGGGCCAGTCCTTATCGCGCACGCGGCGAGTCTGATAATCATCCAGTGATGGAGAAATGTATTGATCGAGAAGATCGGGATGAGTTTGAACCCAGGCGCGCGCCGCATCGGCAATCATGGACGATGAAGCGGTTTCGTCCACGATGGAAAATTTTTTGTCGAGACCAACCAGCGGCGGATTCTCGCGGACGATGTCGTGCGCCAGCCCGTGCAAGGTGCGGACACGATAGCCGAGTTGAGGGATGAGGCCGCGCGCCTGAATGAACTCGCCAATGCGCGCCGAGAAATTGTCCACCGCCGAGTTGACCAGCGTAACGATCAGCACTTCCTGATCGCGCTCGAGCGCACCGCTCGAAATGATTTGCGCGGCGAGCGCCGAGAGCGTGTGCGTTTTGCCGGAACCGGGCACAGCCGAAATACCAAGCGTGCCGCCTGTGTATTTGAGGATGTCGCGTTGCGAAGGACGAGGGGTGAAAGGAATTATCATGCTTCAAGCTAAGTACTGCTTAAGTAAAAAACAAACCATTATCACTATATCCAATTGATTCAACAAAATCATAGAAAGTACCTTCGTTAAATACGATTCGATTTCTTAGTTGTGGTGAAAAACAATTTCCAAAACGCTCTCTCATTCGCTCGTTTTCTTCACTACCCTTTTGAAGCGCAGGGTTAAACACAAAGATTCTGTTTAGATTAGTGTTTGGCCCTATTCCCGCTTTTATGAAATATTGCATATAAATATCTGTTTGTGGCAAGCTATATCCGACGATGATAATGTTTTTGGCTTCTCTAAGTCTTTTTAATCCTGCACTCCACATTGTTTGCTCAGCAGAAATTGACTTATTTATTATTGGCGGAATTATGTGAGGTTCTTCCGCAGGAATGGTTGGCGCAATATCAGATTTCCCGATTTGGTCTGTTGACGGGAAATTGAGAGAACCATGGAGTTTCAGAATCTCGATGTCGATTGGGTGTTGTAGATCGCCAGTGCCGCATTTTTCCAATGTAATTCCAGACCTTCCGTATATCCTTTCGTGATCTACTTTTTCACTATTGTCGTACCAGACATATTTTACAGAGTAAGAAATATTGTTTAGATACCTATATTGATACTTTAAGTTTATCCCATCAAAAGGAAAATTACGAGATTCAAATTCATTGTTGTAAGTTTTGCCTATCAATATTTGAAATAAGGCTCGCTCCATGACTAAATCGTAATTGAATGAAATGATTGACGGAAATGATGTTTCTGAATTTTGGAATCGCGTGAAAAGATTTTCCCAGAATGTACGATAAATATTAGAACCATCGTCTTGGATTTTATCTAGTTGGCCACCGTGTTTTACCTCGCAAGTTAGTTCTATTGTTCTTGTAATTGCTTTTATCATCCAATTTAACTTGTTGCGATCTGATTCCTCTCCAGCCATCAAATTGAATGATAGGATTGATAGTATATCTTCAATGTTTCGATCATCGAAGGAAGCGCGGCCATGATAGCCATCAAGTTCGTTTCTTATCTTCATTGCCTCGTCAAATATTTTCTTGTCATCATCTGACAATTCTTTATCATTATATTTTCCTCGCGTTGCTATTTCCCACATTTTGTCAACAAAATTAGAAAGAAGCGGTATTCCTGCGTCGACAGATGCACCAGCGCCAAGAATAATTACATTGTCAGTCATTGTGAACCTCCTTATTGTTCATTAGCTTGCAATACTTTTTGAAACGCCCTCAACAATTCGCCGCGTTGTTCAAATCCGCTTTCGCCTAAATTGCTGATGCCGAGATAAAGTTTTGCGCGGCAGCGATGCAACAATCCGGAAACCAAACGCGCCATCGTTCCCTGGTTGGTCTGCTCTTCATCGGCAAATGTCCACTGGCGGCCAACAGCAGGCCATTCGCGGCTCAACACCTGCGGATGAGTCAACGGCTGGTCGAGGCGCTCGTACCATCCGCTCGAACCGACATCCAGCCAGAACTGAACGGTCACAGGTCGATTCATCATCAAGAACGTGTAGGCGGGCGCGACCAAAACCGATTCTTCGTTTTCCGATTTCCATGATTCCAAATATTGCGCGGCGATCACTCCCTCTTGAAGCATGGCGATATATTCGCGCCCAATTGCATCTAGACCTCGGAGGTCTTCATTGGTTATTGGCTCCATCGCCAGACGGAATTTCCGTATCGACTCGATCAAGCTGGCGGCGACGCGGGCCACGTCGAGGTTACGATGGAATCCAAATCCCGGCTGAGACAAAACTTCGCCGAAGAATCTCCGCATAAAATGGTCGAGGGGCAGAGGCTGGTTCTCGCGATAATTTAAAATCCAATCGCGAAGCATCGAATAGCGATTGCCAAATGTAAATGTGATGCGTTCCTGTTTTTCGGGATTGATTTGATCGAACGGTGATAGAGTGAAATCTTTTGGGCGATAAACGATCTCAGCCAGTAATTGGGCGCGCACCAAGTCCATGTCAAGTGCAAGTTTAAGCGCATAGCCAATATCATACTTCGACGGGCGAATGTTCCAATACGGATGCGCCAATGCAGCCAGTGTAAGCAATGCTTGCGAGGCAGGCTCGTCATGCAACGAACGCGACGGACGATGCGTTCTCCACGGAATATTCTTCGCTTCGAGTCGGCTCGTGATGGCAAAGCGCAGCGCGTCGGAGAGATAGGGCGCGAGGACGACAATGTCAGAAGCCGATATTCGATCTTCGTTAATTAGATGTTCGATATTGTTGACGATTGAGTCGAGCAGTTCAGGATAGAAGCGCGCAGTGATGATTTCTAAGCCCCTTTCTCTATCCAAATTCAAAGAATTTGGGGGGAGATGGAGAGGGGTAAGGTCGGGTGCAATTGCTTCAACCAGCGTATTTGCAAGATTTGCAATTCCATCTGATGCCACAAATGATTCGTTGAACGTTATTTGATCACCGCACAATTCTCGTAACGCATATGCGGTGTCCACATCTGCGCCGAGGAAGCGACGATAGCCCGCATCTTCATCATAAATCAATAACGCTGAGTCGAATTGCGGCAGCCATTCGCGAATTAGATCGTGGGCGCGCGGCACATCTTCTTCGATATTGTCATAGATCAAATGACGATATGTTTTGACGAGATAATCGTTTACGAGCGGTTCAGTCCAAAGATAATCCCAGAAGACCTCGAGCTGCAATGAGAAATCGAGTAGGTTGTTTTGCAAACAAAATTCACGGAAACGCGTGGCGCAATCCTGCGCGTCAATATAAATTCTGCGCTGACCCGGATCGCCGATCCAAGCCGAATCGAGCCGCGCGCCGATTTCAGTATATGGGAATCCAACTGCGGCGGATTTATTCAAATTATCAAGGATTTGCGAATATAAACGGTTGCGGTCAATCGTCACTGACTCGAAATAACCTTGATCGAGTAACGGTCGCACGATGTGCGCCATATAATATTGTGCGGTTTCAAGTGTTAGAAAAACAGGCGGACGATCAGGATGTGCGAAGCCAGCCTTCTGCGCGGCGAGCGGCCAGAACAAATCCACCATGCGCCGCGCCAAACCGCCGACAGTGGCTGGCGTTACTTCGCCTCCCGCAATTCGCTCCGGCGATTGAAGGATTTCGAGATATGGTTCTTGTAATGTCCGTTGCGGCGTAAGAACAAGAATTGAATCGCCAGAGATTCCCGAATCCAACAGATGTTTCAAGCGCTCTATGCCAACGGTGGATTTGCCTGTCCCGGCAGGACCCGCGAGAAAAAGCTTGGATGAAATATCGGCTTCGATAACGGCGAGCTGGTGTCGGGTCGGAGTGATGCGATTCATTGGTCAAAGAAATCGCAGGTCAGATTAGCAATCCGACCTGCACGAGACTCAACTCAGATTTTTCGCAAAGAATTTTGTAGCGCGTTCCCAGGCGTCTTTGGACGCTTCCGGTTTGTAAGCGCTTGGATCATCATCGCGGAAAAAGGCGTGACCCGAATTTGGATAAACGATGACTTCGTGCTCGAGTCCGAGTTTGCCAAGCAGTTTATCAAACTCTTTGACGGTACCGACCGGAATGGATTGGTCCTTATCGCCGAACAGACCCAAGACCGGCGCATGGAGATTTCCGAGTTGATCGAAAAGTTGCTGCATCCCGCCGCCGTAGAACGTGCAGATGGCGTCGACGGGTCGGCTGATGCCGAGTGCCAGCGACATGCGTCCGCCGAAACAGAAACCAACACTTCCGACTTTTCCATTGCAATCGGAATGATTCTTTAGCGCATCGAAGGCTTTCTGTAGATCTCCAACTCCGGTGGGACCGTATTTTTGTGTAAGCTTCATGGCAGTATCGTTATCGCCCAGCTTCGCAAGGTCTCCGCGAAAGAGATCCGGTGCGAATGCCAGATAGCCAACGGATGCGAAGCGATCCGCAACGGATTTGATGTGATCAGTGAGTCCCCACCATTCTTGAATGACAATCAACCCGGGCCAGGGACCACTGCCTTTGGGTTTTGCGAGATGACCAGAAACGCCTCCAAGTTGTATAAGTTCGCTCATAGTTTCTCCTTTGGATTGTATGGTTGATTGATTATACTCACGAAAAAAGTTTTCTGTGCCGGTGGGCGTTGCTGGAAGTTATAATATCATCTGCTTTTAGAATTTCTTATTGGTGAAATGAATGGCGAGCGGATCATTGGATGATTCGGGAAATTGCGATCTTGTGTATATGCCTCCGGCAACTTCCGATTTTGATTTACTAAAAGTGTTGATCCAACCGGAATGTCACCTGCCGGAAGTTCAGGAAAATATCAAGATTACCGTATTGCCATGAAGCCGCGATGGGACTCCAAGATATAATCGGGCAATGTCTCAAAAGCAGATTCTTCCCGGCTTATTATCCGGTCTTACCGCGGCGTCCATTTGGGGTGGAATGTATGTTGTCAGCAAAGTGGTGTTGAATGTTATTCCGCCGTTTACGTTGTTGACTTTGCGCCTCGTTCTTGGAATTCTTTCGTTGGGAATCGTCATCGCATTAAGACCAAAGACAAACCTGACGCGTTCGCAAGTTTGGCAAATCTTTTTAGTTGGCTTTGTGGGTTATGGAGTTTCGCTGGGATTTCAATTTGTCGGCACAAAACTGTCCACCGCATCCAACGGAGCGTTGGTTACATCAGCCACTCCGGCATTCATCCTGATCTTTGCGCCGTTTTTGCTTGCCGAGAAAACGACCACTCGCCGAATCGTGGCGCTGGTCATCTCCACTTTGGGCGTGGTGGCGGTCATTGATCCGCGCAACGCTGAACTCTCGCCGACTTTATTTTGGGGCAACATGAGTCTGCTTGCCGCGGCGCTGACCTGGGCGCTGTATTCCGTGTTGGTCAGAAAAGTGTCTCAAACTGCCGATGTGGTTACTTCGACGGCGATCATGCTGGCAGGCGGATTGCCGAGCGGTATTCTTTTAAGTGCATGGGAAATCAAAACTCAAGGCATCGGCGCGATCACGCCGGGAATCATTGGCGGAATTCTGTTTCTTGGAATTATTTCCACTGCCATTGCGATGTTCTTATGGAATTATGCTTTTGCTGAATTGCCCGCCGCGCTCGCATCCCTGACTTTTTTCGCGCAACCCGTGGTTGGCAGTCTGTTGGGATGGCTGTTCCTAAAAGAATCAATTACGCCGCTCTTCCTCTTCGGCGGCGTACTGATCGCAATTGGATTGGTAATTTCTTCTACAGAGTGATCATTCTCCAACAGTATGCAATAACGCCATATTGGGCGGGCGCACTGCGCCAACGGGAAATCCGCATATCAACACCACTTGATCGCCAGATTGCACAACATCCGAGCGCATCAATGCTGAGTCAACATAGTTGAGCATTTCTTCAAGCGAATTTGCAAACGGCACTCGGTATGGATTAACTCCCCACAAGAACGCCAGCCGTTGCCACGTTTCGGGCGTCGGCGTAAATGCCATGATCGGCACGCGCGGACGAATCTCCGAAATCAGCCAGGCAGTTTGTCCCTGCACCGTAAAGCAGGCAATGGCGGTTACGTTTTTATCGTTTGCCAACGCCTGAGCGGCGCGCGCCATCGAAGCGGCGTCATTGGCAGTAAACTC
>DATCTP010000070.1:0-3449 GCA_036567885.1 Anaerolineales bacterium
TTGTCATCAACATTCCATTCCAATCTTGGATTATCTGGTCCAACTCCAGCGAGCGGGCACTGCGCCATCACCTCTCGCATCAAGCTTTTCTTATCAACATCTACCACCTATTGTGCCTGTGGCACAACGGTAAACAAATACTCTGTCAAGAGGTCGACAACAATCAAAGTTAAACGGATTAACAAAAAAGAAGGATAGCAATAAAAGCCACCCTCCTTTTCATAGGTTTTTTGGTTTAAACCTACTTTCCTCCTCCCATCTCTTGCCTGACTGCATGATATAAGCTTTCCGCTTTCAATTCACTCAATGCGTAACACGGTGCCTTGAGATGATCCGCCAGCATTTGCGCCAAGCCCTGATCAAAGGCGGCATGTTCCATGTTGATGACCACGCTCTTGACCTGTTCGATGGCGATCAATTCCGCAAAGCGATAAGATTCTTCTTGTGGCGGAAGCGTGCCAATTGAAACGTTGCCCGCTCCATCGGTCAAGACGATGAGAAGCGGTTCGATATCCGGATGAGTATATTTCTCGTGTTGCAGCACATCCGCTGCCATGAGCAGTCCTGCCGAGAGCGGAGTTTTGCCACCGACCGGAATATCAATCAGCGCGCGCTGGGCAAGTTGAACCGAATTCGTTGGAGGCAGAACGAGCGTAGCGCGATCTTTTTGAAAGACGATTAATCCGACTCGATCTCGACGTTGATAGGCATCCGTTAAAAGAGAAAGGATTGCGCCTTTAGTTGCGTTCATGCGTTCCGCCACTGCCATGGACCATGAAGCATCCACCAAAAACAGAACCAGATTCGCCACGCGCTTGACGCGCACCTTGCGCTGCAAGTCCGATTTCTCGATGGCAAAAGCCAGCCGCTTGCGTTTTTCGACGCGGCGTTTCTGGAACGGCGCGGCGGCGCGGAGGGTTGCATCGAACGCAATATCATCAGTTTTGTTTCCAGCTGGGCGCGCCTTGATATACCGTCCGTGTTTGCGCTCGGTTTTGGTCAACGAACGACGACCGGCGCGTTTGCGCGTCAGTTTATCGAGCGGTGTATTTAATTTGCGCGGTTGGAATGTTTCACCAGCTTTGATCTTTTGTCCGCCCTCCCACCATTTGGCATCGGTGTGGGCGAAGACATCATCCTGCGGCATCGGCTCAGGCTGTCCCTGTTGCGGACTCTCCTGAGACTCTTCCTCAAGCTTTAAGTTTTTTTTTCCGAAGATTTACTTTCCTGTGATTCGGATTTCTCTTCCGATTCGCTTGGGACCGATTGACCTGCCAACTGTTCAATGCGTTCCTGCAACTGCTCGGATGTGATCTCGGCCTGCTGGAATGGCGTGCGCTTGATACGATGTGGCAATGCCAATTCCGCGGCGAGAGCAATATCGTGATCGGTGATTTTTGTGCGGCCTTCAAACGCGGCTTGTGCGCGCGCGGCTTTGAGAATCACTAAGTCGGCGCGGTGACCATCCACGTTCAGTGACGCGGTCAACGCCGCGATGGATAATAGATCGCGGCTAGTGTAAGTGACTTCATCCACGAGTTCACGGGCGCGTTCAATTTGTTTGGAAATTTCCTGTTCCTTCGGCATCCATTCCTTGCGGAAGGCTTCGGGGTCTTTCTCGAACGAGAGATTGCGCTCCATAATCATCACGCGTTCGCGCGCGTCGCGGATGCCGACAATATCCACAGACAGCGCAAAACGGTCCAAGAGTTGAGGGCGCAACTCACCCTCTTCGGGGTTCATCGTTCCAACCAGAATAAAGCGGGCGGGATGCGAGAATGAAATCCCTTCGCGTTCGACCACGTTGACTCCCATCGCTGCTGAGTCCAAAAGAACATCTACCACGTGATCATCGAGCAGGTTGACTTCATCAATATACAACAATCCGCGGTTGGCATTGGCAAGCACGCCGGGTTCAAAGTGACGTTCGCCTTTTTGGATGGCTTGCTCGATATCCAATGTTCCAACCACGCGATCTTCTGTGGCAGAAACAGGCAGATTGACGAACGGCGTTGTCTTATTATGGAATGGTAATTTCTGTTTACCAATCGCGCGTTCTTTGCATTCTGTGCACCATGTTCCAGGTTTATCGGGGTCGCACCCGAAGCGGCAATCTTCAACGACTTTAACTTGCGGCAGCAACGCGGCGAGCGCGCGCGAAGCGGTAGATTTTGCGGTGCCGCGTTCGCCGCGGATCAATACGCCGCCGATGCGGGTATCAACTGCGTTGAGAATCAGCGCGCGGCGCATTCGGTCTTGTCCAACAATGGCAGTGAAAGGATAAATAGCAGGCATGTGTACTCCGGCACTCATTATATCAAAAATGACTCCAATTGATTCCCATTCATCCTGTTTTGGATAGAAGGCGGCATAGGGTTGTCAACTTCCGCAATCGCCTGTATAATCCACCTTACCTTTTTTAATTCGGAGTCAACAAGTGACGGATCAGAACCAGTCCCTGCCAGCACAAGGGAGCGATGCTAACATGCAGGGAGATCATAACAACAATAACCAGAGCATGGAATCGCTGCTCCAAACCGAGAACATGAATGTGGATATGCCTCAACAAGGTGAAATCCGCACCGGAACCATCGCGGGCGTGAGCCCCAGCCAGATCCTCGTCAGCATCGGAGCAAAATCCGAGGGCCTGATCTCTGGCAAGGAATTGGAGCAGTTGTCGGCGGAGGAACGCGAGGCGTTGAAAGTCGGCGCGGAGATTCCGGTTTATGTCATCAATCCGGAAGATGATAATGGGAATGTCATCTTATCGTTTCGCCGCGCCCAGGAGCAGATCTCCTGGGAGAACGTCGAGAAGATGCTCGAGGAAGACCGCGCTTACGACAGCAAAATTGTTGGCTTCAATAAAGGCGGCTTGATCGTTTTGGTCGGCGGCTTGCGCGGTTTTGTGCCTTCGTCGCAAATCGGCGCGATGCGCCGCGCACAATCCACCGGCGATACTCCCGAACAACGCTGGCAAAAAATGATCGGACAGCCGATCTCCGTCCGCATCATCGAAGTGGACCGCGAACGCCGGCGCTTGATTCTCTCCGAGCGCGCCGCCAGCACCGAGTCACGGCAATCGCTCAAAGAGCGCGTCATCGACGAGCTGGAAATCGGAAAAGTTTATACGGGACGCGTCACCAGTTTGGCTGGCTTCGGCGCGTTTGTCAACGTCAACGGTGCAGACGGACTCGTTCATCTCTCTGAGATTTCGTGGGATCGCATTCAACATCCCAAGGAAGTTTTGGAAGTCGGTCAGGAAGTCAAAGTTAAAGTCATCAACGTGGATCGCGAGAAGAAACGCATCGGCTTATCCATGCGCGCCCTGGCGGATGATCCGTGGAAATCGCGTGTTGAAAAATTCAGCGTTGGACAGTTGGTGGAAGGTGTCATCACGCGTCTGACCAAGTTCGGCGCGTTCGCCCGCCTCGAAGGCGATATCGAAGGCT
>DATCTP010000071.1:0-4126 GCA_036567885.1 Anaerolineales bacterium
CCACCATCGTCATGAAGCGTTCATCGGGATGCAAATGCTGGTTCTGATCCCAGTTCAAACCGATGACGCGAAAATACGTTCCGACCGCCAAAACAAGAATCAGGAGAATATCGTAAATCCAGGCGCGCTTTTCGTTAGACATCATAGTTCGTAATTTATCATCCAAGTCTTAATCTGTTCTGAGAGATGATGGTCATCTAGGAATTCGGTTGTTGGGACGGCACAAAATAAATCCAAAAATCATCTCCAGCCACTGGAGAACGATGCAGGCTCAACGCTCCCTTCGGATATAACTGCTTGAGAATGTCGAGCGACTTCTGGTCATTTGCGGTCGGGTCTTGCAAGTTGGCTTTCACGATGAACAATTTCGTTCCCGGTAATTGTACAGTATCCGACAAATGATCGGGGAACATGGCAAAGTCGCGGTTCGGAATCCCCGCCCAAACTCCAGGCAGACGCGTATCCACCCAATAGGGGAACGGTACGATCCAGACCGTATCCGTCTCGCCATAGACCGAGCCAAATTGCTGGATCACCGCGCCCATCTCGGATGAATTCCACGCGCTTTGACGGTACTGCTGATCAAATTGATTGAAGACCAGATCATAATTCTGCGCGGCGGACCAGAACAATAATACCGCCGTCAGAATCCAAGCCACAACTTTCCGCCTCTTCTCGGACCCGAAGGCGGCGATGAAACTATCGAGCGCCAGCGCCACGATGATAAACACCGGAATATACGCGCCCCCGGCGCGGTTCAACGCCGGGTTTTCATCGGGGAACGCCAAAGAAAGAGTCGAGGGAAGCTGAAGGATCGGGATGGAGAGAAGCAAAAACAGGTCCAGCCAGTGACGCTTTTGAACATATCGCACAAGGACGAGAACAACTCCAATCAAAAATAGCGCGCCTGAAACAATATCCAGCGCGGGATAATGCGGCAATGAATTGACCCAGATATTGCCGTCATCCAAGTTAAACATCTTCAATCCAACCCAAAGGTTGGAAGCAAAGATTTGATACCACGGCGCCGGTAATGACTCGCCGGTTCCCAGCCGCGAGAAGGCGCGATAGGAAAACATGTCCGGATTCTCGATCACATAACGGAACAGCGGAATGAAGATCACAAAAGAAGTCAGGCCGATGATGACGAACCAAATCAGCGCGTCTTTGCGCGCGCCTTTCGATTGGGCATGGAGCATGTATAAAATGATGGCGGCCGCGACCAGAAACGGCACGATGCGATACGGAGTGTAACCGTTCAAGCCCAAGCCGAGGAAGATACCGGAAAGAATGAAATCGTTGCGATTACGCGTCCGCAAGCCGCGGATGAGATACAACATCATCGGCGCGAGGAACAGCGGATAAAGCGGAAAACGCAGACCAATCCGAGAAATCACGTTGGGCCAATAAGCAATGCCCGCCATGAAGAACGCCAGCAAACCGACGCGGCGATTGGCAATCTCCTTGCCGAGCAAATAAATATACGGCAGGGTAAACAACCCCATGGAGATGGTGGCAATCTTCATCGTCAGGAATGAGATGCCCATCTGGAAAAGCCCAACGATCGCAACAATCCAATACATGCCGATGGCTTCGCGGCCCGTGTTGCGCGGAAAGAAGATGTGCGGCTGTCCGCTCAGAATATCGAAAATATCGAGGGCTTTTTCAGCGTGATCACTGAACGGTTCAGAGGGAGTTTGTTGAATGTGATAGACGCGGAAGAAAATCACAACGACGCTGAACGCAACGATCAAAAGCATCCAGCGCGTAATATGGATTTGCCATTCGCGGCGCGAAACGAATCCGACCGCGCGTTGCCACCACGAAGGCTGGCTTGGATCTCGCAACCATAATGCTCCAACAAACAGAATCAGCGCAATCAACCATAGTGTGAGATTGAAATAAGTAAACAGGTTGCCGGAGAAGAAGAAGAAAGCCAGAACCGCGAATGGAATGGAAATCAAGAAGGCAATAAGATGGAATGTGAGCGGATCATTTCCTGCAGACGATTCCGCAAGCGATAAAAGTTTCCATTCGCCGCGCAAGACCGACCACAACAAAAATGCAAATGCCATCAAATAAAGGGCAATGCCGGTCATGACGGAGGGCTGCGGCTCGAACATCCGCTGAGCCAAAAGAGCCAACCCCAATGCGATCAACGACAGCCACGGAAACGGCGTGGAAGGCTGGCGCTTAACGACTGCCGGTCGGACGGCTTCCGTCTCGATGAATTGCGGCGCAACCGATTCGGTTTTGCTTTCCGCCTCATGCGATTCTGGAATCTCGACTTTGGGTCTGCGTCCAAACGACAATTTGGATTTGACGTAATCTAAAACGGATGGTTCGTTGGGTTGGGGATTATTATCGTTCATCTGATTCGCTGCTCACCGAACAAATTTCCTTGCAATGATAATCACACTTTCGCCCCAGCGCACGGGCAGAAAAATAAATGTGCTGATCGCCTGAAATCCGCCGAGCGAGCCGAAGAATAATTTTTGAATCGGATTCGGAATCCATGAAATATACGGCACATTCCAAAAACCGTCGGCGAACGCTCTGAGCGGCTTCATATCCGCGTCATGGATAAAGCCCAGCCACTCGCCAGGGCGTTTGAGCGAAATGTGCGTCGGGTCTTGATAACCGATCCAGCGATCACCTTTCCACGGCTTGAGAAGCGAATCGAGATTCGGTGTGGCAAGGATCAGGATTCCGTTCGGTTCAAGCACGCGGCCGATTTCGCGGATCGCCCTCGCCGGGTCCGGCAGATGCTCGACAATATGTTTGATGACCACCACGCCGAATGTCGAATCAGAAAAAGGTAAATCTTGCGCGCTGGCCGTCTGTAATTGCGTGCGCTTCACCTCGGACTTCGAGCGGGCGACCGCCCAATGATTCAGATCCAAGCCGAAAGTTTCAAAGCCGTCTTCCAACTGTCCGACCAAATGGCCCAGGCCTGAACCGATCTCCAGCAGACGCGAACCGCGCCGTCCATAACGGCGCGCCAATGCGGCAAAGAATCGATTCGACCACCAATACTGGCTGTATTTCGCAAACGAGACATCGGCGTAGGTGTGAGTGCTAAAGTATTTTTCGTCGAAGGACATAATTGTTTTATATGTGGGGACACCACATGCTGTGCGCCTACTTTTTCCGCGCAATATAAAAAGTAAATGTTCCGTTCTCAATCGGTTTGGGCGAGGCATATTTTTTGATAAAAGCCTCCGTCAGCGTAAGATTCCATTGGGTGCGCGCAATGATCCACTTGCCGGTCAGCACACGCGCCACCACCGAAGGAACGCCAAAATAATGTCCCCATTCTAACACGCGCATTGCGGACGGAGAAAAATAATTCCACCAGCGCACCAGCTCAAAACCGGCGTTCCCCAAACGCGTCTGCCAGACATCCGGTTCGTCCGCATGCGAGACGCGCGAAATTTTTCGGAACCATTCCGTGTATCCTTTTCCCAGGACGCGCGAGATGGAAAGTTCGGATAAATATCTTATGTTTGGTACGCAAAAATAAAACGGCGCGCCCGGCTTCAACACGCGCGCGGTCTCCGCCAGCACCGCGTCGATATGCGGAATATGTTCCAGCACCGAGTTGCTGAATCCGCTAGAAAAATAATTGTTCGGAAAGGGCGAACGCGCGCCATCGGCCTCGACCAATGATTTATAGGCGCCATGCGTTTTAGCTTCATGGATCGGTCCATGCCACGGATCAAGCCCCACATCAATTTTCTGTTCAAAGGTCAGCGAGGCAAAATGTCCATCGCCGCAACCGACATCATAAACCGGCGCAGGCAACGGCAAATCCTGATAATACGATGATTCCACCGCGCGCAAAAACGCGCGGAAATATGGCAGGTCACGCAATTGAAGAAAAAGAAAATCTTTCGATTTTCGATTTTCGATTTCTGATTTACGATTTGCTTTTTGCATTTCGCGCTCGATCATTTCTTTCCTATCAACCTCTCGAATAATTTTTCGTATTCCGCCGCAACCGTATCGGGATCATACGTCTTCTTGATCGATTCGGTGTCGCCGCGGAATTTATCCGGTTCATCCAGGACTTCGAGGATGGATTCCGCCAAAGAAGCCGAATCCCCAATCTTGGAAACGCGTCCCG